>NZ_JBNGPA010000044.1:0-41277 GCF_050589845.1 Carboxylicivirga agarovorans
TTAATTGAGGACAATAAAAATCCAGAATGTATTGCCCAATAGAATGTTGTCGCCTAAACTTCAGATCGCATATTCTTTTTCCTTTAAGGTAATTCTAAAGTTCAGATTCCGCTGGAGTTGCTCTGTTTCTCAATAGTTTTCTCCTATAAATCATTTCTGGCCGGTTACTTTTCATATCTTTCTTATATTGTTGAAAACTAATTTATAAAAAAGACTTAAAACCACCTCCCCTCTCCTTCGTCGAGGTACTCCTCCTTGCCAGGAGGAGAGCTGATTTACAGCTTGCAAAACACTATATATGTGAATGTTTGAATCTTTTCGAACACTCGTGCGCTTTGCCCCGGGCTATGATATGGCAGGCCTACAGCCTGTTATTTACATCTTGGTAATCAAATCCGAAGGATTTAATCCGTGTACCCCGATAATTATCGGGGCGTGGTTAAAAAATTAACATTCCCCAGTCATTATAAGCTGTGAATTGAAATCAGCAAAGCTAAATTTGTGGATTAAACTTTGGCTGTCAAGCACCATTAACTTCATCCTGGGAATTAACTCATCCGATGAGGTTTTTACTCCAATATCAACCTGCCAAAGTATTGAGGAAGGTGAAAGTTGGGTTGTTCATTGTCAATGGCATTCCATGATAGAAAATGCATTTGCTTTTGCTTATCGCCGCACTTATAAAAGTTTACATTAAAGCTGTTTCCGGCTTCTAAGCCATCAAGGTTAGCACCAAAAACAGTTTTTGGAATAATAATATCCATTTCCCATTTTGTGGGGGTGTTCTCCTTGTTAATAGGTGCATTGCCCAATGAAGACTTTGTTATAATGGTTTCAACTACTTCAGGTTTTAACCACTCACGATCGGTATTGCTTGTGCCTAAACCTGCCAGCCTGGTGCCTATGCAGTTAAACTCAAGGTTGTAATATTCCTTGTCATTAAAGGCTATGAAAAACTCCACGCAACTATCTTCCCATACAGGGCCGTTGGTTTCGGTGCACACTGCTTTGGGGTGTGCTTCTTCCACCAGGTATTTCAGATAAAAATTTTGCTTGTCATAGGCCATGCCAAACATCACCTGTACCTCAGCAGGATAATTCCAGTTATCCTGCGCTATGGCTATTTCAGCATCAGGAAATAGTATTTCGCCTGACGCCGAAGTCCTGATTTCGTTTATTACAAGTTGGTTCATCTCAAAAAAGGTCTTTTACTAATTTATCATTTGTTTTTTCGCTCCATTCTTTGAGTAAAGAAACTAATTCCTTTTTGATTTTTCTTGCACTCTTGTCATCAGTCATGTCATTCATCTCTCCCGGATCATCGGCCAGGTTGAATAATTGATCGCGCTTTTCACCTTTATTGTAAATGATGTACTTCCAATCGCCTTTTATGATGCAGCGCCCCGATACTCCCGAGGTATTGATGCCGTTGGCAAAGGTTGTTTCCAATACAAGCACCTTTTCATCATCGCATAAGTCAGGATCTGATGTATAATCTTTCTGACTTTGTCCTTTCATTGTTTGCGCTTGCTCTATGCCTGCATAATCGCACATGGTTGGAATTAAGTCCAGACCAATGTTAACCAGTTGTTTGGTATTGGTGCCATGCTGTCCGTCTCTGAAATCAGCCACAATAAACGGCACGTTAACAGACTCCTGGTACAATACCTGCTTTTGGTTCCACTGGTGGCTGCCGACCCCGTCGCCATGGTCGCTTAAAAAGATGATAACTGTATTATCCAGTACTTTTAACTTATCCAGCGTATGAATAACATTGCCAACGTAGGTATCAACCCGCTCCACCAACTGGTAATAGGCCCAGCGGTACTGGCGCCACTTGTCTTTACCCCAGCCATTGGTAGGGTATGTTTTCCACGATAAGCTTTGTACATGATCCAATATATCGGGTTGTCCCTCAGGTATGTCGTAATTAGCTGGTACCTCTGGGCAATCTGTTGGAGCCGGAGCATCTGCTATGGGTTCCATGCGTAAACTTTGCTTACGCGCCCATTCACAAATATCATGCGGATTAATAAACGAAGCCACCATCAGAAAAGGCTTATCATCGCTTTGCTTCTTTATGAACTCGTAACAATCTGCCGGGATAGAAGCATCCTGCCAGTCCCGTTCCTTAGTATTGGTAATTAACTCAAATCCATGTTTATCAATGTCATGAATTGATATGGGCAAGTGCCATTTTCCGATGTATCCGGTGCTATAGCCATTATCAAGAAACACTTTGCCCATCAAATCAACGTTCTTATCGTTCCAGTAACCACTCTTTTCGCGCAGGTTAATGGAGGCATCCAGTTGGTGCGGGTACTGACCGGTCAGCATTGATGAGCGGCTTGGGCCACATAAAGGCTGTGGGCAATAGGCTTTGGTAAAACGCGTGCCATTGGCAGCCAGTAAATCCATGGCCGGAGTTTCCAGGTCTGTGTTTCCTGCACAACTCATGGCATTGGCTGTCTGCTGGTCGGTCATTATCACCACTATGTTAGGGCGCTTGCTTTGGGCTGTGCCAATGGTAATGATTGCCAACAGTATAGTAGCAACCAGTCCCAGCTTGTATAAACTATTTACTTTATTTGTCATCATAACTGATCCAATCGCTTAAAATTCGTTCATTATACCACGGGTCATTGCTTTTCTTAAGCCAGTATGCCATCTCCTGCAACAGTTCCTTAACAAGCGGATCATTTTTATCAACAGCCAGGTTAGTCATCTGATAAGGGTCGGCGTCATCATTATATAAACGTGTTTTCTTCAGTTGTTTGTTTTTATCAATAACCAGCTCCAGCGTATACTGGTGTGACTTTATGCCTCTGGCCACCGGAAAATAACTTTGGACAAGTCCGTCACTATCTTTTTCGCCATTGACGTTTCTGATATACAAGGCCGATCGGGGGCGGGTAACTTCTTCCTTTTTCTGTAATACATCAGCATAATTGCTTCCCTGTACCTCTGCAGGTATTTTATCTTCATATCCCATCAGGCCAAGGAGTGTTGGCATAATATCTGGTGTTCCCAGCAAGAGGTTATCAGTAAAACCTTCTTTTAACTCTGGCCATTTAATTAAAAAGGGTATGTCAAAGGCTTCAGTATAAATGTTGTTTTTAGGATCTTTAATGCCATGACTGCACATTGTTTCGCCATGGTCAGATGAAAATACTACAATGGTATTTTCATATTCACCCATATCCTTTAATTGTTGCACAATACGTCCAAATTCACGGTCCACACCCGTTACATTGGCAAAGTAAAAAGGTGCCGACTGAGCTTTGGGCATATCCGGATCGGCATTGTCACGATGTAAAAGCTCATTGAGCGGTATGTTTTTGTAATGCTTATAATCTTCCTCCAAACAGTCGTCAATCGAATTGTATGGATTATGAGGAGGATTCATTGATACAAAAATGGCAAAGGGTTTATTGTTGTCACGCTGGCCTTTTTCGTTTTTCAGGTAGGATATGACCTGGTCTGCCTCATGCTTTGGTGACCATTCTTTCGGATCGTAACGATTACCGTCATTATCGTAGTAGTGCGGGTCTTTATGCACATCCCAGGTGCCGTATGAATACCAGTAATCAAAGCCATGACGTTTTTCTTTAGGTGAATAAGTATCCCAGGCAGGGCGTCGTGGATCAACATAATTACCCGGGTTAACCGGATCATTGGGTGTTGGGAAATCGAGGTGCCACTTACCAAAGTAAGCCAGGTTATAATTCTCTTTGGCTAATACATCGCTGATGCAGATGGCATCTTCGCGAAGTGAACTGATAGGACGATCGGCATTGCAATTAAGTGAAACGCCCGAAGTGCCAGGGTATAAGCCCGAAAACAAACTGCCTCGGTGAGGACTGCATAAGGGACAGTTACTGACCGCATTGGTTAATACAACCGCTTCCCTGGCAAAAGCATCCAGTTGAGGTGTTTTAACCGGGTCGGCTTTAGTTCTGATGGCTCCTTTGAATTCAGGTGTATCCCAAAAGTTCATGGCCTGTTTACGCATCTGGTCTGGAAATACATAAACCAGATTGGGCTTCTTTGGTTCTTTTTTAGCTGCCCTGGAGCAAGAAGCAAATGCCATTGTAAAAACAATGGCATAGTATATATATTTAGGTATAGTCATGGTGTTACTGTTATTTTGACTGAGCCAGTTGTCCGGCCTCTTCATTGTTTAAAGCTTTTAACCTAAGCAGTGCTTCAATATAGTAGTAATCTGCATAATTCAAAGGTACATCAATTTCATTGTTATGCGGAATACTGCCAACACTGTGTTTTAATATGAAATGATGGTTGGTTCCTATTTCAGCCAGGTATTCTTTTGATGATAAGTTATTGATGATCAATTTAGCCTCATCCAGGTAATTGTTATCAGAGTAGGCATCTAATTCGATCAAAGCCGAAGCTGTAATGGCAGCTGCTGATGCATCCCTTGGTTCATTGGGTATTTTAGCCGCGTCGTAATCCCAGTATGGCACTTTATCCTCTGGCAGCACTGGGTGATTAATGATATAATCAGCAATTTTTTCAGCTTGTTTCAAATAGGATGGGTCCTTTGTGTAGCGATAGCAAATGGTATATCCATAGATTCCCCATGCTTGTCCGCGAGCCCATTCCGATTCATGAGCATACCCCTGTGCAGTGTGCTTATTTCGCACCTCACCACTGATGCTGTCATAGTCAATAACGTGGTATGAACTCATGTCATCCCTGAAATGGTTTTTCATGGTGGTATTGGCATGAGCAATGGCCACTTCTTTATACTTAGAGTCACCAGTTATTTCCGACAGTTCAAATAGCATCTCCAGGTTCATCATATTGTCAATAATAACCGGGTATTCCCAACCTCTTTTTGATTGCCAGCCCTTATCAACATCCCAAGACTTAATGCATCCAACCTGCGGGTTAAAACGACCGATCAAAGTATTACCTGCATCGATCAATACTTGTTTATAGTGTTCATCACCCGTTAAGCGATAACCGTTACCATATGAACAATTAAATACAAAACCTAAGTCGTGGTAAAAAGGAAGAAAGCGATGATCTTCATATTTCTTTTGAAAGAACTGAGCTCCCTGCTGCCATTTTTCATCTTTGGTGTATTCATATAGATACCAGCATGTGCCCGGAAAGAAACCTTCAGTCCAGTCAAAACCATCGCGTGTCCAGTGTAAATGTCCGCTGGCGTCAATAGTACGTGGAATTTTATTTGCTTTATATGATACGTCTAATAATAACTGTGTTTGTTTTACTGCAAAGTCAAGTTCTTTATGCTTTGATCCTGTATCTTCCGATTGACAGCCATAAAGGATGAACAATGCGGAAAATAATACAATAAAGCTCTTATAAATCTTTTTCATTTGATGGTATTTTCAACTTAATACTATATTTGTTTTTGTAGTTTCAGAGTGCTTACAAAGACAAATATAATCAACCTAATTGCTTATTATACATACACTTAAATACGCAAGTGTGGGCATAATCGTACAGCCGGGCTTTTAGTGTTTGAATATCAAACAAAAAGAAACGATGTTGCTGGGCGGAAGTGTACGATTTGGTCATTATAATGAACTATATTGGATGCATATTTTGTACAGTCGCATTCCTTTGTAATTGGAATTAACAAGGGGTAATTAACAGATCAAAAAGGATGAAGATGAAGTATTGGGTAATGAGTATTCTGATGTTTCTGATGGTGATAAAAGGGCAGGCGCAGAGCATTGCTTTTGAGCACTTAAGCATAGAGAGCGGCTTGTCGCAGGTATCGGTTACATCGTTGCTGCAGGATGACCAGGGGCGGATATGGATGGGAACTCGTGATGGTTTAAATGTATATGATGGTACACAAACAAGTACATTTCGTCCAATACGGGGCAATGAGAATACGATTTTAGGTCATAATGTGCGACGCCTTAAAAAAGACGGTAATAATATATGGGCGGCTACTAACCGCGGTATATCACGTTTAGATGTTACTACCTTACAGTTTGAACAGTTTCCATTTAATGGGGTATTGTCCATACTGCCATATAGAGACCGTCTGCTGGTGGGAACCAGTCGCGGCTTGTTTGAATTGAATCCGGTGTCTAAAGGTTTTACCCTCAAAGAAAAGATATTCCACAATAACTGTTCAGTACATAGTTTGTTTATGGATAATGCCGGTGTTTTATGGATTTGCTCTGAAGAAGGTTTATATCGATATGATGAGAAAAGCGAGTTGTCGGCCAAAGTGCTTGATGGTAATGTAACAAAGGTATTTACCGATTCAGAAAAACGCATCTGGGTAGGTACGGCCAATGACGGATTAATATTGCTGAATCGTCAGAGCCAGATAAGCAGACACTATCGCCATACTGATGATGAAAAATCACTGGTCAACAATATCATTCGTGATATAACAGAAGATTCAGCAGGTAATATCTGGGTGGGAACCTTCCTTGGCTTAAGCATTATTGATGGAGAAACGCTGGAGATCTCCAATTATCAACAATCTGATACCAATCCTAAAAGCTTATCGCATAACAGTATCTACTGTTTTCTGAAAGATTACCAGGGAACCATATGGATAGGAACCTATTTTGGAGGTGTTAGTTATTATAACCCCGATTATCATATTTATCAGCAATATCCGGTGGCTAAAAACAGCAGTAGAGGGGTTAACTATCCCGTTATTGGTACAATACTGGAAGACAAGTCCAAAAACCTGTGGATCGCTACAGAGGGCGGCGGACTTGACTACTTTGATCAGGAGACCCAAAGCTTTAAGCATTACCTGCATCAGGAAGGAACGAAAGGTTTATCAAGCAATAATGTTAAATCGCTGCTAATGGCAGATAAACAGTACTTACTGATAGGAACACACCTTGGAGGTTTGAATGTTCTGGATCTTAATACCATGGAATTCAGTAATTATCGTACTATCAGAAACGACTCAACATCTCTACCTTCCGATATTATTACTTCCATTATCCGATACGAAGATTATTACCTGCTGGGCACGCATAAAGGGATAGTGAAATTTGACCTGAAGACGCGCTCATTTGAACCGTTTATCAGCGATGTTGAAACAGCTAACTCCATTGGTGATGTTATTTTCTGTCTCTATGAAGATAGTTTTGGATTACTATGGATCGGAACCGAACGCAACGGTCTTTTTGCGTATAATCCTAAAACAAAGGATATAACAAGGTATTCTGACGATCACTCAAGCAGTTCGTTCAGCAGTAACTCTGTTTATTGTATAATGGAAGATCATCAGTTCAGATTATGGATCGGTACCCTTGGTGGGGGGCTGAATCAGTTTATCCGCAATGAGAACAGATTCATTAATTACTCACAGGCTAAGCATCAGTTGCCAAGCGATTTTATATACGGTATTGAAGAGTCGCGTTTCGGGTATCTGTGGGTGGCAACAAGCAAGGGACTGGTAAGGTATGATATAGATAATGAACACTTTTATACCTATGAGCAAAACAATGGTTTCCCATTACATGAGCTTAACGAAGGAGCTTTGTACCTGAGTAATAGCGGTGAAATTTTTGTTGGTGGTATCAACGGACTTGTATCGTTTAACGAACAGGATCTGTTGAAGACAGTCGGGCGCTTCAACCTGTTGATAACAGGTATTGAGGTCAATAACAGAGTCATAATGCCCGGTGGTGAAAGTGCCTTGCTGAAAGTCGATATGCCGTTTACACAAGAAATTGACCTGAGGCCTGATCAGGATGTGATAACGATCAACTATTCGGCCTGTAACTATATTACCACTAATCATATCAGTTATGAATACCAGCTGGAGGGCTTTAATAACAAATGGATCAAAGCGGGTAATCAAACGGCTGTTACCTATACTAACCTCGACCCTGGTGCCTATACCTTTAAGGTCAGAGTGAGAAGTAGTAATGATAATTCAATTGTTGATCGAAAAGAGCTTAGGTTAGTGGTGCATCCGCCATTTTATAAAACCTGGTATGCCATTGTCGGGTACTTTATTGTTGTTATTCTGATAATCATATGGATCAACCAGTTCTACCTGAGTCGTGTACGATTGGAAGACAGTCTTAAAGCTGAAAAGCGTGAGAAGGAGCAAATGAATGAATTACACCAGTCAAAGTTGCGCTTTTTTACAAATATATCACACGAATTTCGAACGCCTTTGACACTGATCACAGGAACCCTGGAGTCAATACTTGAAGATGCAAAAACATCGGCCCGTGTTTATAAAAAGCTTTTAACGATCAATGGCAATGCGAACCGTTTAAACAGCCTGGTTACTGAGTTACTTGATTTCAGAAAGCTCGAGCAAGGCTTTTTGAGCTTAAAGGTATCGGAGTACAAAGTCAGGAGTTTCCTCGATGAAATATTTCAATCTTTTGTAGAGTATTCACAATACCATAAAATAGAATACGGCTTTAATGCTCCCTCAGAATCGCTGGCCTTATGGTTTGATAAAAAGCAACTGGAAAAGGTATTTTACAACATTTTGTCCAATGCCTTTAAAGTGGTTGAAAATAAGGAAGGAAGTATTCGTTTGGATGTACTGGAACAGGCCAGTTATATTGATATCAAAGTAACAGATAACGGTCCTGGTATGTCCAAAGCCGACCAGGAGAAGATATTTGACCGCTTTTATCAGATCGATAAAATGGCCGGTAAAACACGGGGACACGGTAGTGGTATTGGTTTGGCCCTCTGTAAAGGAATTATTGAGATGCATCATGGTGAGGTGCTGGTAAGTGGTGAAGAAGGCGAGGGAACCTGCTTTACAGTAAGACTTAAAAAGGGGAATAAACATTTTGACGACAGTGAACTTGTTGAGGAGCTTGTACTGACCGAACAGGCTGCTCATGTTCTGCCAGCAGATGAGTTCAATATAGAAAAAGAAACTCCTGTCAGTGATAATGCTCCTACGATCCTGATCGTGGAAGATAATCATGAAGCACGACAGATGATCATCGATATATTTGCATCATCGTACAAAATACTGGAAGCTGAGAATGGCGAAAAGGGCCTGAACATGGCCATTGAAAAGCAGCCTGATCTGATTTTGTCAGATGTGATGATGCCGGTTCTTTCAGGAACGCAGATGTGCGCCAAGCTTAAGCGCAATGTGCAGACAAGTCATATTCCCATTATTTTGTTAACGGCACGCACAGCTCTTGAATACAAGATAGAAGGCATTGAAACGGGTGCTGACGATTATGTAACCAAGCCCTTTAATGTAAAGTTGCTTCGGGCAAGGGTTAAAAACCTGCTTAAAAACAGATGGTTAACGCAGCAGAAGTTCAAGAATAACCCAACTGCTGACGTGAAGGAAGTGGTTAACAATGCTATTGATCACAAATTACTTGAAAAGGCGCGTGAGGTAGTAGAGCAGCACATCGATGACACCGATTTTGATGTGAATGATTTTGCCCGTGAAGTAGGATTAGGACGAACACGATTATACTCTAAAATAAAAGGGGTAACAGGTCAGACTCCCAATGAATTTATATTGTCCATTCGTTTAAAGAAGGCCGCCGATATGTTACTTAAGCAACCAGAACTGAATGTTTCGGAAATAGCATATGCGGTTGGCTTTAGCACGCCACGTTATTTTAGTCGCTGCTTTAGGGAGCATTTTGGGGTGACACCTTCCAAATATATTGTTGGAAATAATACGGAAGAAGGTGAAGTATCTGATAAGCAGGTGGAAGAGGAGTAGCTGTTAAGCGTTGAAGCGGATGATAATAGTGGTGTTTTGTACAAAATTACCCTTGCTTCAGTAACAGTGAGACTACTTTTATCCTGTTAACTTTTAGTAATAGGTTCGTGGGTTAATAATGAATTTTTATCAGAGTGTTACAACCTTCATTCATTAACTCACCAGGCCTGAAGATAAATAAGTAATGAAAAAGAATTGTAAATATGCAATGCTTTTACTGTCCTTATCCATGGGATTAACAGGATATGGTCAGGAAAGTAAATTGTGGAACGACTTTGAAGAGGCTCATCAGTCGGGCAAGGTAGCCGAACTGCCTGATTTCTCTTATGCCGGATACCATCATGGGGAAAAGGGGATCCCTGATGTTAAGCATAAGGTGTTTGATGTTACCGACTTTGGGGCCATAGCAAACGACGGGAAGTCGGATAAGGAAGCTATTCGCGCTACCGTGAATGCTGCAGTTAAGAACGGATCAGGTATTGTCTTCTTTCCAAAGGGCAAGTTCCTGGTCAATGAGGACAGCGACGACAGAAAACCGATCATCATTAAAGGTAATAATATCGTGTTTCGTGGCAGCGGATCAGGTGAGGATGGAACAGTTTTATACATGAAAAATTACCTGCCGGCCAAAGATCCGAATAAACTGTGGACATGCCCGTATATGTTCCAGTTCACTGGCGGAGGTGCAGAAAAAGTACTGACCGGTATTACTGCCAATGCGAAAAGGGGAACCTTTAAGATCAAAGTAGAAAACAGTTCAAAAATCAAAGCCGGTGACTGGATAGTGGTACAGGTTAAGAATAATGCACCTGATCTGGTTGAACATGAAATGTGTGGCTGTCATGTTGATCCTGCCTGGACTTCGATCATAAACAAAGGGGTGTTTGTAAAAGAGTATCACCAGGTTGAAAATGTAAAAGGCAAAACAATAACGCTAAAGGAGCCCTTAATGCGTAATATAAGCTCAAAACATAATTGGGATGTCTTAAGTTATGCCCACTACGAAGAAGTAGGTGTGGAAGATATAGCTTTTGTAGGTAACTGGCATGATGATTTCGTGCACCACAAGGATGCTATCCACGACGGAGGGCATTCAATGGTCAAGTTTTCACGATTGGCAAACAGTTGGATACGTAACTGCCGCTTTACCGATGTTAACAGGGTGGCAACCATGACTACCTCGGCTAATGTATCTGTTCTCAACTGCCTGGTAACAGGTACGCCGGGGCATAATTCTATCAGTTCATCGTCATCAACACGTGTATTAATCGGCATGATCAACGATGAATCGTCCCAGTGGCATGCGCCAGGTGTTTCAGGAGCTTCTATAGGTTCAGTGCTCTGGCGGGTAAAATACAATGAAGACACCAGCTTTGAAACTCATGCTTCACAGCCTCGCGCCACCTTGTTTGACTGTGTGGAAGGTGGTTTCTTTCTTGGCCGTGGAGGAGGTGCCCGTCACAATTTACCAAACCACATGGAACACCTTGTTCTCTGGAACTATAAAGAGTTAGGCGAACCAGAAAAAGAATTTGAGTTCTGGTCATCAAAGACCTGGTTCTGGAAAATAATACCTCCTTATGTGGTTGGATTCCATGGAGCCGGGTCAACATTTAAAGCGGATCAGATCAAAGTGCTGGAATCATTGGGGACACCTGTTGAACCTGAGTCATTATACGAAGCACAATTAAAATTAAGATTGGGGGACCTGCCCCAATGGATAAAAGAAATCAAGCAATAACTTATAAATCTATCATCATGAAGAAATTAATAGTATTGATCGGCATTCTCTTTATTGGTTTGTCAACTACCTTAGCCAATAAACCTGTTAAAGTAAAAGTATCGCAAGATGCATTTGTGCAAGGTGGAGAAACGGCCGATGAGGCAATGGGAACAAGTACAGCCGGTCGTTTGCGTGTTATGAACTCTGATGCTGATACTAAATATTCACGTACAGCTTATTTACAGTTTAACCTTAAAAAAGTAGAGGATTTCGAAAGCGTTGAATTGAATATCTGTGTCCGTGTTTATCGCAGTAAAAAAGATGACGCCACGCAGTTTGCCCTTAACATTTATGCCTGTGACGATAATAAGTGGAGTGAATCGACTATTACATTCAACGATAAGCCTGAACCGGGTGAGCTGATAGCTTCACAGACTCTAAATGCCAACGAAGACAACCAATGGGTATCTGTAACCCTGCCAAAAGATAAGATCATGGCTTTGAAAAAGGCAAGTAAAAAGGGAAAGATAACACTGGTACTGGCCAACAATGATTTTAACCGTACAAGCATTGAAATCGTTTCGAAAGAACGTACATGGAGCAATGGTATGCCTGCAAAACGTGAGGCCTATCTAAAACTGAGATAAAAGCATAAATTAAGCAAGTTAAAGGCTTATCTGAAAGGGTAAGCCTTTTTTTATGCCGCCAATGTGCAAGCCCTTCTTTAAACCCGCAATATGAGTTGAAAAATTAATGACACATTGAAATTACTTCAGAACAAGTCCCTTCGTTGATTCACTTCAACTCACCAGAAAGTTGTTATGCCTCGTTTTGATGAAACCTTGTTGTATTGCACTTTTAATCTTCATGACGACATTCTAATTCGTAATCCGGGTTAAATTGAATAAATTTAGCTCCTGACTGTACAGATGTGACCTGTGTTTTGCCAATTGGCCGATAGTTTTATGGCAAATTATTAATGAAAAGTAAAATGAGAAAAAGTCAACTAACTGATTGTTTATCGAAGATCAGTTTCGTCCTATTATTTATTGGCATTAGCCTGTCATTGCATGCGCAGGAATTTCAGCACGAGAAGTTGTGGTCTTTTGAGCAGATCAACCCAAAGCAATGGACAGTTACCAAAGGTAATACCGTTAAAACCAGTGATGCCCATTATAAGCATGGCAAACATTCCTTACTATGGTCGTGGAAGAAAAATGGCAGCATCACACTAAATCATACCATTGGTTTTGAGCCATTCGATCCCGAAGGGGAAGATAAATCCATTCCGTCATTTGCTGTTTGGGTATATAACGAACAACCGGTTGATGATCATATAACTTTTGTTTTTGCTACTGATGATACCGATAACTGCCATTTTGATTTTGGACTTAATTTTAAAGGGTGGCGTGCAGCATGGGTATCCTTTGAGCGCGATATGCAAGGAGAGCCTGTTGGCAGCATGAACCAAATGCGTATTGAAGGACCTAAAAGTCTGCAAAAGGGACGTTTATTTATCGACCATATGTTTTTGTGTCAGGCTATTGATAGTCGTCACCATACACCTGACCAGCAGGTGCCATTCGTCAATAAAGGCACCAAAAGCCACTGGTTGATCCAGCAAAAAGCTAGTCTGGCTACACCTGATATGGCCTTACCATCAGCTGTTGATAAGGAAACACAGAAAGCGCTCAAAACAATTGAAAAGCGTTTCCAGCATGATATACTTAAGAAGCAAAGTGTGAGCGATAAAAAGGTGGCTGATCTGCAAAAACAGTTTGAACTGTATGATATAAAACGCAATGGAGACAGACTTATTGGTTTGCCGATTTGGTTTGGTCGCAATGCTGAATTGTATTTGCCATACATTACACACAAAGAGGCTAAAACCTTTTACAATGCCACCAATCAAAATGTGAAAGCTTACTTCGATTTTATGATGAAGGTAGCAAGTGCACATGCCAATAGCACAGATTTCAGACATAGAGATGAATTGGAAAATATGTTCATCGATCTGTTTGACCATATGCTTGATCAGGGTATTGCCGCAGGAAGTGGACTGGGAACCATTCATCACTATGGCTATAACTGGCGTAATTACTACCGTTCGCTTTTTATTATGCGCGATGTTCTGGCTAAAAACGATCGCCTTGATGATGCGGTTGAGGGCCTGCAGTGGTTCGCCGCACTGGGGGAAGTTTTTCATCAGCCCGAAACCTACGGCATGGATATGGACGCCTTTAATACCCAGGTGATGGGACGTTTGGCAAGTGTGCTGATCATGAAAGACAGTCCTGAAAAGGTACAATACCTGCAATGTTTCTCGCGATGGATCGATAATGGGCTGATGCCGGCACCCGGTTTAAATGATGCATTTAAGATCGACGGTTCTTCCTATCATCATGCCAACCATTATCCGGCTTATGCAACAGGCGGCATGACAGGGGCGGTTCGTATGGTGTATTTTATGAGCTCCACGCCGTTTCAGGTAAGTCAAGAAGCGCACTATAATCTTAAGCGTGCATTGTTGACCATGAGGTTTTATTGTAATAAACTGCATTGGCCAACATCCATGTCTGGTCGTCATCCTGAAGGTAAAGGTAAGTTGGTACCTGATCATTTTGCCATATTAGCCAATGCTGGTTCACCCGATGGGCGAGAGGACTTTGATAGTGAATTAGCCGCTGCCTACTTGCGATTGTCGGGGGGTAAAAAACCTAAGTATGCAAGAGCTTTTTCAAAAGTAGGTATTGAGGCAGAAGCAACACCAAACGGACATATTACCATGCCTTATGCCTGCTCATCGATACACCGTCGTGATAACTGGGCTGCTTCGGTTCGTGGACATTCACGCTATTTATGGGCCTCGGAGCAGTATCTGGGTGCCAATTTGTATGGGCGCTACCTGGCACATGGACAGCTGCAGGTGATGGGAGCGGGTAAACCTGTTACCCAAACATCAAGCGGCTTTGTACAAGAAGGATGGGACTGGAATCGATTCCCCGGAACAACTGTTATTAACCTGCCAATTGATGAGCTGAGAGCTGATATTCGTAATGTTGATCAGTTTTCGGGCTATGAAGAGATGTTATTCTCCGATGAAGCTTTTGCAGGGGGTGTGACTAACAAAAAGAATGGTGTTTATGCCTTTATTTTGCACGAACACGATAAGTACCAGGGAAGTTTAAGAGCACGTAAATCCTACTTCTTTTTCGATGATATTATTGTTTGTTTGGGATCTGGTATTGAAAACACCAATGACGAACGACCTACCGAAACTGTTTTATTCCAGAATCACCAGGCAAAGACCGATGCTGCGTTACTGATCAATGGAGAGCGGTTTACTGCAGATAATAACCGCTTTGAGGGGCAGGGCTCATGGATGATGGATAACAAGGGAAATGGTTATTTATTACCTGAGGGACAAATTTATGTGCAGCAAGGCCTGCAATATTCACGAGATGAAAGCAGTGAAAAACCAACAAAAGGCACTTTTTCTTTAGCAGTTATAGAACATGGCAAAGCTCCGAAGGAAGCTTCTTACCATTATTGTGTACTGCCGTCAACAACTTCAGAGAAGGTGAAGGAAAAAGCTAAACAGCAAGCTTATCGTGTGCTGAGTCAGTCAGTGGATAAACACATTGTTTACAACAACGTTACAATGGAAACAGGCTATGTATTTTACGAAGCCGCCAAAGGTAATTCAGAAGGGCTGATCAAAAATACCAACCTGCCATGTATTGCCATGTCAAAGCAGGACGGTAATAGTGTGTATTTGAATGTTGTAAACCCTGATCTGGCATTGTATGAAGGAGAGGCTGATGAAATTTATAAGGATGGCAAACGTGTAGAACGAAGTATTTATTCGCGTCCGTGGCGCTCAAGTCCAAGTTTGGAAACGCAGCTGGAAATAGAAGTGAATGGTCTGTGGAAAGCTGAGGCTGAAGGTGTAACAACTAAGACTCTGGACAACGGGAACACCTTACTTATTATTACTTGTCAGCATGGATTAACACAGGATATTACCCTTGAGAAAACTCTCTAAAGAAAAGACTTCAATTTAAAGCGAGCAGAGGCTGTTCAAAAACTTAATTAGGTTGGAGAACAGTCTCTGTTTTTTATAGATTTTATTGGGCTGTCGCTCTGTACTTAAGTTATGAATAGCAATTTAAAGCAAGCGGAGTAGGTCTTAATGTGTACTGAATTGAAAATAGCATCTGCTGCTGCACGAATCCCTTCGTATGGTATAATTAGCCCACGCCTAAGGATGCGCGCTAGTGAAGGATCTGCCCGGTAGCTATGGAAGAATAATTGGCCGTCTCAAGTTGAAACCACCAATTTCACCAGGAATACAAATAATAACAGCTACGTTATTATTTAAAATCAGCCACTTATAGCTTTCTTATCGTTTTGATAGTTAAACATTCAGCCACTTTATCAATACCGACAATTCCCTCTTCGTCTTTGGACATTAGATAAAAAGGCCGGTTAGAATATTTACTAACCGGCCTTTTTACAATACTACTATTTATAAGACTTAAAACTCACTTGATTCAGGCAGTTTATAGTTTTTATGGTCCTTTTTGATCTCATCGTGCCATTCAAAAAAGCGTTGCTTCATCTTTGCAACCAAATCAGGATGTTGTGCAGAGAGGTCATGAATTTCGCTAACGTCCTCTTGCAGGTTATATAACTCATATTTATCTGAACGTCCCTGGTAGCGTAATTTCCAGTTCTTATAACGCACCGCCCAGCCAGTGTTATCTCCGTTATAAGTTCGGTCATGGCGTGCCAGTGGACTATTAGGATCATCATACACCAATGGCTCTCCTTTTAAATGAAAGCCGGTCCAGAACAACCATTCGTGCGGATTGTCCTGGTTTTCACCCGTAATATAAGGAAGAAGGTTTTTACCGTCCAGTTGCTTTTGTGGAAGTTCAATCCCCAAAACATCATGCAGTGTTGGAAAGATATCCATAGCACTCACTGTCTTATCGTATATATTTCCTTCGGGCCAATGACCGGGCCAGCTCATAACAAAAGGAACTCTTATGCCTCCTTCTTCCAATATGTATTTGTTACCTTTAAGAGGAGTGTTTTCTGCATATGTTCGTGGCGAACCACCATTGTCAGATATAAATAACACAATGGTATTCTCACTAAGCTTCTCTTCTTTTAATTTATTGCCTAAGGCACCAATGGCAGCATCTAATTTGTTAAGGTGGTATAGGTAGCGTTGACGCCCCTCGGGTGTATTGGGACCTACAGTATTGACGTACCATTCAAGGTATTCATCCCAGTCGCCGGTTGCAGGATCCCAGTCTGCTACCTTGTCGATTCCCATAAGCTTTAAATCCTCATCAGGAATTTGGTGAGTAAACAAATGAACCGCATTGAAGGATACCATCAGGAAGAATGGTTCGTTCTTATGGTCATTGATGTATTGAAGGGATTTGTCAAGGATGATATCTGTCGAATAACCCTCCATGTCGACCTGTTGGTCATTATCCCAAAACGGGCCGATACCCAGGTGATTGGCCATTTTGGTGGTATAACCATTTCTATCGGCTGCTTTGTGTCGGATATAATCCATTGTACCACCTTCTTTACCAAAGAAATAATCAAAGCCATGCGAGCTTGGAAAGCCTTTGTGTCCGGGCCCTGTTACCGGTCCATAATGTGTTTTTCCAACCATTCCGGTTTGATAGCCATTGGCCCGTAACTGCTCTGCCAGGGTAATTTCGCTATCAGGGAAATTAGCACCATAGTTATATACACCCCATCTCTGTTGCTGACGACCTGTTAACATGGCCATGCGAGAAGGACTGCAAACCGACATGGAAACATAGGCATTGGTAAAACGTGTTCCTTGTGATGCCAGAGCATCCAGGTGAGGTGTTTGAACATCTGCGCTTCCTCCATAAGCACTAAAATCACCATAGCCCTGATCATCGGTTACGATCATGAGTATATTGGGCTTTTGTGCTTGCTTTTTTTGAGATGACTGGCATCCATAGCTGCATAGCAGTAAAATACTGACTATAGCTAAGGGGTTCATTATGAGTTTTTTCATTGTTAATTATTTATCGTTCATTTGCGGAAGCAATGTAGTGCTTTGGTTTTAGGGCCAATGGATAAAATCGTTCAAAGATCGTGTAATGTATCATTTCACAGCTTAGCTACCGGATCTTCCATTAGGAAGTACTACACATTAGTTCTCGTGCAGGCTGTATACTTTAAAGTTATCGACTGTCATATGGTTTTTAAATGTTCTGATACCAAAATACCCCTCGCTATAGGGATCCTGATCTTCAAAATCATAGATCAGCAGGCCGTTACGGTAATACTGTATGTGCTTGTTGTATACAACAATGCGAATGTGGTTGATGGCGTTCGCAGTAATAAGAAAAGCAGCATCACTCAGGTCGTGTCCGGGCAGACAAGGTCTTTCTCCACCGCCTGCGTATCGCCTGAACCTTGTTTTGGTATTATTATGACCGCCTAAACCTACGTAATACAACTTCATATCATGATAGTTCTGGAACTTGCCGCCTCGCTGTTCTGATGTGGCAAAGAAATCCTCGGTAGATATATCTGTAGCCATCCAGAAACAATTAAGATCAGATACGCGGTCGTTTGTACCTCCCTCATCAATAACAACGGCCTCATACTCTATCATAATATTGCCACTGAGCTTTTTATTGAACCATACAGTACAGCCACTGGCATCGTCAATGTCCATCTTACCGTTTTCCACCTTAACAGAGCCACCTTCACGTTGTTCAACCGTCCAGTTGCTCATGTGGTCTTCAAATTCTTCATTCAATATGAGCTGTATTTCCAATTCAGCACCCTTAACCGTTATATTGCTGTTATTGCATGAAGTGCTTGTCAACACAAATGCAAAAAATACCATTTGCAGGTTGTAAAATCGTATCATATTAGTATCAGATTTTTATTTCATTTACACAGCAAAGATACTTTTCACCCATGCCGGCGTGTAAAACAATCGTTCATTCAAAGGCTAATATTGTACTTTGTATCTGTTCAAAAACATCTTGACCTGCACCATTAGTTTTTAGATTAAAACGTTTTTTTTAGTAGGTTTGAGGTCTCCTATCCCTGTCGTATTAATGTATAGTATAAAGATTACTGCCAAAGTAGTTATTTCTGTGAATGGTCAAGGAATTTTACCATTTATTTTGCCTCCATATGCCTGTAATGATCAGGTATATAGTGCTGTAGTGTCCGTGGGTGAGGATTGTGATGAATGATATTAAACCTATTGCGAACAATTGAAGACACTGTATCTGGAAGGCGCCTCTACTTTTGTGATGTTGATAATTGTCGAAAGTTCACGACATGCATCGCAAAAAATAAAGCAGTAAATCTAAATATTAAATCAAGCGTAATGAAAAAAATCGCAATTCTGTCGATGACAATAGTGTTAAGTTTATTCTTGGCATGTCAGGAAGACACCTTTATGGAAGATTCGCAAGTGGAATATGCGCCACCAAGTGAATTAGAATATATGGATATGATCGGAGCCCGAGAAGGTCAGCGTATCATCAGCTTTCCTCCGGCGGTTGAAACAGGTGGATTAATTCCTGTCTTTGAAATTGTAAAAGTAAAAGATGGCAGCGGTAATGTACTGGGGGATGATCAGATGGCATTTATATCCATTGAAAATCCTGAAGTTGAAATACTTGTTGAAGAAGAAACAGGTGAAGATGTAACAGCTGTTAATTATAAAAATGCAGGTCGTATCACCGTTGCTGATGGTAATCTGCTGACAATTGATACTTACTCATTCGATATTAAAGTAACAACATATCCTACTGAAGGAGCAAAGGGGCTTGAAACAGTATTTGAAGATGGCTTTAAACTGGCGGTTGGTCCTGTTTTGGTTAATAACTTGAATTACATGCCAAAAACGCAGAATCTTTTATTAGATGGCTCTAAAGAAACCAGCAAGCCTTCTCTTGGTAAGAGCGCCAATACGGATGTGATATTTGAACTTGGTACGCATGCCGATATTTTCACCATCGATGCCACAACCGGTATAATTACTTTAAAAGAAGGTGCAGCAATTGAAGAAGGTACTTATTATCCACAGGTAAATGTGATCAATACTATCAGTGAAGAAGTGGTAATTTTCCAGGGAGAGAGTTTCCTTACCATCATTGTTTCAGCAGAGCCTGTTGAAATTCCGCTTAAGACCTTTAAGTTCTTCTATCCAACAATGGAAGCTGAAAATACCATGTACGGATACCGTAAGATCGTTACTGAGGCAGGAGCAGTGGCTGACAATAAAACATGGATACAGAGCGGAGCGTGTCCTTTGGCAGCAGATGATCGTCCGGATGAAGCAGCAGGCGCTAAATCAGTATTTACAAATATCGTTATCGGCGGTGAGTCCTTACCGCATGAATCATGGGTAGTGATGAATTCTCAGAATCTTGAGGATTACAGCTTCGGCTATGATTTGTCAGCTATATTCTGGATGAAGAACCAGTATGTCGAGTACATGACGGATGGCCGCACACCGACAGACCTTGAAGTTTATGTTTCATCTGATTTTGCCAGCAGCGTAGAAGATGCTACCTGGGAAAAAATTAATATGAAGCTAAAATGTGAAATCAATAATTCAGGTACCATTATCGATGGTACGCCTTATCCTGGTGATCAAAAAGGTGATGATCCTGATGGCAGAAAAGATACAGGAGCCAATGCCGATGCTAAATGGGTGAAGTGTACACTGGACCTGTCTCCTTACAAAGAATTGTCAAACTTTACACTGGCTTTCAAATTCGCATCATACTTCGAAGGTTCAATTTCGGGTGATACAGGTAGAGGAGGACGTTATTACATCTCAGATGTTCACATGCAGGCAACAGAATTGCCACAGGAATAATTATTGATAACAGGAGCATGCAAAGTGCTCTATTGTAAAGATATTAAAATGAAAAAGATACATATATTATTCATGTTCTTGCTAATGTCCGTAACTGTTTGGGCTCAACAAACTGTTACCGGAGTAGTACTGGACGAAACGAACTTGCCTCTACCAGGAGTAAATATAGTGGTGAAAGGTACTACCAATGGTACCATCAGTGATATGAACGGTAAATTTACCCTTAAAGAGGTAAAAGATAACGATGTGATCGTTTTCTCTTTTATCAGTTTTAAAACCGTTGAAAAAGAACTGAAGGGAAGAAGCAGTCTGACAGTAACCCTGAAACCTGAATCAATTGGTTTGAATGAAGTTGTAGCTATCGGATACGGCACTACCACTAAGCGTGATGTAACCGGTGCAGTGGCAAAAGTTACAACAAGTGACTTAATTAAAGCACCAACATCAAACTACGACCAGGCATTAGCCGGTAGGGTAGCCGGGGTGCAGGTGTCTTCAGCTGATGGTACACCTGGTCAGGGACTTAATATCGTTATTCGTGGAGGTAACTCCATCACAGGTGATAACTCACCGTTATATGTGGTTGATGGTATTCCTTTGGAAGATTTTGATCCGGCCAGTATCAGCTCAAATGATATTGAAAGTTTCGATATTTTGAAAGATGCTTCTGCAACAGCTATCTACGGGTCACGTGGTGCCAATGGTGTAATCATTATCACAACAAAAAGTGGTCGTCAGGATGGTAAAACAGATATTTCAGTGTCTGCCTCATCTGGTTTACAGTGGATACCCAACCGACTGGAGGTATTATCGCCTTATGAGTATGTTAAGTACCAGGAGGAGATTGCATATGCGAAAGATGGTTATAACCCATCGGATAATGTAGGTAGTTTTTATAAGCACTGGGTTGATCCGGAGTTATACCGTGATGCGGAAGGTACAAGCTGGCAGGATGAGATATTCAGGGTTTCAACCATCCAAAACTATAACTTGTCATTAAGTACAGGTAATAAAACATCAACGCTTTATTATTCGGGAGAGTACCTTGATCAGGAAGGAACATTAATAAATACAGGTTTTACTAAAATTCTTAACCGTCTTAAGTTTTCACACCGCATTAATAAAAAAGCCCAGGCGGGTGGTTATATACAGTATTCATACATTGATCGTAAAGGGATCAATATTGCCGGAAACAACTACACCAGTATTATTAAGGATGCTATTACTTTCCGTCCGGTAGAACCAATTAACAGTGATGGTATTGTTGGCGGTATCGATCCTAATGATCCCAATGATCGCCGTTTCAATCCAGTGAAGACCTTAAGTAATACTGACCGTTCCAACCGTCAGGATGTTGTTCGTGGTAACCTGTACCTGAACTATAAGCTGGCACCTGCCTTAACTTTAAAATTAACAGGAACCTATCAGGTTGATTCAAGAAGAGAAAGTCTGTTCTACGGAAAAGAGACCTACCAGGGATCCCGCGGAACCGATGGAATAAATGGTACCTTGACCACACGCCGTTACCAGACGCTGTCTACTTCCAATACTTTAAACTATAATAAAACCTTCAATCGTAAACACAAAGTAGGTGCATTAGCCGGTTTTGAAATTCAGGACAGAGTGTCGGAATATGGAAGAATGAAAAACTCACAAATCCCAACCGATGCCTTTGGTATTGATAAGTTAAGCATTGGTACAGCTCCCGGTATCCCCGATACCTGGAAATCAAGCAATGCTCTTGAGTCTTATTTTGGTCGTGTGAGCTACAGCTTTAAACAGAAATACCTTTTTACAGGTAACTTCCGTGCCGATGGTTCTTCAAAGTTCAGTGAAAAGAACCGTTGGGGGTATTTCCCATCATTCTCAGCAGCATGGCGAATTGGTGAAGAAACTTTTGTTAAAAACTTAGGTGCATTCTCAAACCTTAAAGTACGTGGTGGTTGGGGAATGACAGGTAACAACCGTATTGGAGACTATGAGGCGTATAACTTGCTGAATGTAAATTCTTCAAGTGGTTATACTTTTAATGAGGCTTATGTGCCCGGAACATACCAAAGTAATATGGGTGTACCTGATCTGCGTTGGGAAACAACAGCACAGGTAAACCTGGGTATTGATATGGGCTTCTTTAACCAGCGTGTACAGGCTACAGTTGACTATTACAAGAAAAACACGCAAGACTTGTTGCTTGATGCTGAAATGGCTTTAAGTACAGGGTTTAACCGGGTACAGCAGAATGTTGGAGAAGTAGAGAACCAGGGTCTTGAGATCAGTATCAATACGGTTAACGTTAAGAATAGCGATTTTGAATGGACGACTTCATTTAACATCTCTTTCAATAAAAATAAAACGATCAAACTGAATGACGGACAGGATGCCATTTATACTAATCCGGACTGGTCAAGTCAATACAATGAGTATCAATACATTACACAGGTTGGACAACCGGTGGGTATGATCTATGGACTGGAGTTTGAACGTTTATACCAGTTTGAAGATTTTAGCTGGAACAACGAATCACAAACCTACTCATTGAAAGAAGGTGTGGCCGATAACGGTGCTCTGCCTGTCGCGCCTGGAAGTATCATGTTTAAAGACCAGAATGGTGACGGTACCATCAATGAAGAAGACCGTGTCATTATAGGAAACCCGCATCCTGATCACTTTGGTGGTTTGACCAACGATTTCAGATGGAAGAACTTTGACTGTCAGGTGTTCCTGCAATGGTCAGTTGGGCATGACATCTTAAACGCCAACCGCATTGATTTTGAACAACCGCAAGCTAAAACAAACAGTGGTCTTACTGCACTGAAAGATTTATGGACTCCATACAATACCAATACAACTGTTAATACAATACGTTACCAGACAGTGTATGGTAAGGCGCCAAAAGGAAATAATGTTGATGATCGCTATGTTGAAGATGGTACATACCTTAAGCTAAAGACTGTAGCACTGGGTTATACACTGCCTCAGAACCTGTTAACAAGATGGGGAATCAAGCGCTGTCGTATTTATGTGTCAGGTCAGAACCTGATCACATGGACCAACTATTCGGGTTATGATCCGGATGTATCAGTTGGTAAGTATGGAGCATTAACACCAAACCTTGATTACTCGGCTTATCCTCAAAGTTCAATTGTATCAGGTGGAATTGAATTGGTTTTCTAAAAAGAAATTGGCTTAAACACAAAATAAAATGAAGATGAATCCTATAAATAAAATAATATTAAGCCTTTTGGTGCTTGTGGGTTTTGCTTGTTCAGATATTCTAGACAAGAAACCCGAATCGAATTGGAAGGTAGAAGATTTCTATTCTAATAACACAGAGGCACAACTGGGACTGGCAGGTATCTATTCATTCCTGGCCAGCACACGAGTATACGGATCAGATTATGTGATATTTGATTCAGGATCAGATGAAGGATATTATAACAGGCGCTATAACGAAAACTGGACGGTTGGTTTATACCGCCATACATCAGCCGATCTGATGGTTGAAAGACTATGGGTGCAATTATACGGTTGTGTCAATGCAGCCAATATGTTTATTGAACTATTAGATAAAAATGCCTTTGACGAAGACAGCTACAATTCGCTTATTGGTGAAGCAAAATTTATGAGAGCCTTTTCATATTTTCAGTTGGTAAGCTGGTATGGCGATATTCCATTGCGATTGACTTATGCAAAAGATCAGTCATCAAACCATGTGGCGGCTTCTTCTCAAGCAGATGTTTATAAGCAGATCATTGAAGACTTTACCTTTGCTTATCAGCATTTACCTCATGCCAGCGATGCTGATTATATTCCTGGCCATGCCAATAAAATGGCTGCTCACGGATTGTTGGCACGTGTATATCTTCGCATGGCCGGACAGCCTCTGATGGATACTGAAAAGTATGCGTTGGCCAAGGCTCATTGTGATTCTGTTATTCTTGATGACTGGCATGGTTTGCGTGTGGACAATGATAACCAGGGGTACCGTAATTTATTCCTTTCATACATCAGAAATGAACACGACCTTGAGGAGTCTTTATTCGAGATATCATTTACCAATATGCGTGATATGGGACTTCAGGTAGATGGTAAGATCGGTAATATCAACGGTATCTCATGGAACTATGGCGGTGAAGGCTACCCATTTGGTTATGCCATGTTAAATGCATCTCCAGTAGTAAAAAATATGTACAGCGATATTGATAGTCGTCTTGAATGGAACCTGAGAGGGTATAGGTACAGTAATGGCAATGCAATTGAAGTAACATCCACCATGAGTGGACAATATTGTCCGACAAAATACCGCCGTTGGGAACCTTCCAACTGGGATGACCTTGATCCGGCTGCGAAACCTGCCCCTGGAACCATTGAATCATATGTGATATTAGAGCCCGTGTCATCACCTAATAAGAATTATACAGGTATCAATTTCCCAATCTTACGCTATTCTGACGTGCTGCTGATGTATGCCGAAGCTGCCAATGCCGAAGAAGGTATGCCAAGTGAGAAAGCGATCGCCTGTCTCAATAAGGTGCGTAACAGGGCAGGACTTGCAAATATTGAAGAAGCAGCTCCCGCTGCCATTGCTTCTAAACATGCATTTTTAAAAGAAATACAGGATGAACGTATGCGAGAGCTTTGCTTTGAAGGCCTTCGTAAGCAAGACCTGATTCGCTGGGGTATTTTAGGAGAGCGCCTGGCTTTCATGAATGAAACCATTAAGGGAGATCCTAATTTTGATGCAAGGAAAGAACAAGATCAAAGTTACCTTCGTGCCGGTAATAACTATGATGAAACTAAGCATAATACTCTGCCATATCCATTGCAGGAAGTGAGTATCAATAACTTACTTGACCAAAAAGATAATTGGTAATAAAGTTTGTGTATTAAGAATAGAAACCGAAGCTTATTTATTTAGGCTTCGGTTTTTTTTCATTAAAGCAGAGGGAATATTTGTTGATTTGTTTATCAGTTTAAGAGTTGATGAATTGTCTAATCGTCGAATTGATAGAAAACTGTCAATAGCAGGCCTTAGGTCTGCCATATTTATAGCCGAGTGCAAAGTGCAGCAATGCCTTGATTTAAGATGCATTCATACCCCCTGCCGCAACCGCGGGTTTATTAATGCAGGGAGTCACTTGCAGCGGAAGCTATGGGACTTAATTATTTAACCACTTAGATGCAGAGAGATTTATGGCAATTTGCTGATTAGTTTAAAAGTTTAAGAGTTGATGAATTGTCTAATCGTCGAGTTGATAGAAAGCTGTCAATAGCAGGCCTTAGGTCTGTCATATTTATAGCCCCTGCAAAGTGCAGCAACGCCCTGGGTTAACATACATTGATGCCATCCAAATTGTACATCTCCACATCGTACTTTTTCATATCTCTGTATCCAATGGTTTGTATTTCAGTTATATATCGAAAAATAACCGTACGATCCAGTACATACATCTGTACAAATAAGCCCTTCATATTATGTAATTGCAAGTAGTTTAGCACTCATAATCAGATAGAAAAACTAATGTATTATGAAGAAACAATTACTACTATTAACAGCCATGATTATGGCGATTTCAGCTAATCTGCTGGCCCAGGAAACAGTTATATTTTACCCTGATTTCAGATACGATAATAACAGGGGATTTACCAAGCATAACATCACAGTAGGGTCGGTGGAAAGTAATCTGTGGAGTAGATCTACTAATTTGGATAAAATGCCTACTGACGCAGAACTGGGGTATACAAGAAATGCGGAGGCGACAAGCATAACAGCTAAAGGTTATGGCGGGGTTGGCGAAGCCTATGATATTACAGATACATATGCCGTTGTTGATGGTGTTGATTTAACAGCCTACCCACAGCATCAGGATTTTCAGGTAACATTCTTTACCCTGGCAGAATATGCACTGGGTAATTTCTCTGAATTTTCAGTGCTTGTAACTGATAATTACACCGATGATCCGACCACCACTGCCTGGACCGATGTAACAAGCCAGCTGGATCAGATTGATGATGATGTAAACTATGATGGAAAATGGACTAAATCGACGCTTGACCTTAACCAATGGAAAGGTGCTACTAATTTGGTTTTAGCTTTTCGTTACCAGGTAACAGCATCGGGAGTTGTTGATAAAACAGAGCCAGATCTTGACCGTCCGGGAGCATGGCGGGTTTGCGAAGTAAGGTTTACAACAACTGCAAAAACACTTAATACACTTACAGAATGGCAGTTTGATGACTTTAACATGTTTGAGATGATCAACCTTACAAGCACAAACGCACAGGGCTGGAAGCGTACCGAGACCTTACGAACAGGATTGGTTGAGCCACAAGGGGAAGATTACAAATCTATTCAGGCCAGTGCCGTTTACGAAGATGGAGCTCTGAAAAGTGTTTCACCAACAGAGACATGGACAGTGCTTAAAGCTGTCGATTTTACCGGATATTCAAAAGCCTATCTGTCGTTCTGGGGAATCAGCCAATATAAAAAAGGTGGCGATTCAGAACTTAGAATTAAAATGTCAACAGATTATGTCGCTGATCTGGCCGATCAGGCAGGGGCAGTAACAGCTGCAACATGGCTTGATGTAACAGCAGCCTTCAATCTTGATGAATCACTAGGGTATGACCAGGTTTGGGTGAATAGTATCGGTGGAGTTGATGTTGATGCTGCAAATCCAAATATTACGTTTGCCTTTGTTTATACCTGTACAGATACCTATAGTGATGTTAATGGAGCCAATGTGGACTACAGAGCTTCAACATGGAAGATTGGCGATGTTAAAGCAATGGTTGATCCTTTGGCAACAGCCATTGGTGATACCTATGAATTCAAAGCACCTCTTTTCTATCCTAATCCGGCACATGACCATTTAATGTTAAGTTCAGAGGTTGGGCAGGTTGAGTTCTATAATTTAGGTGGGCAAAAAGTAAATGTTAATTACAATGGTGGTGGCCAGGTAAATGTAGCCTCTCTTTCACCAGGTGTTTACCTGATAAGAATGGTATTGACCAACAAACAGGTTAAAGCGAGTAAAGTAATTATCAAATAAGGGTAGTAAATTATATTACCCTGTAAAAAACAGAACGATTCTCTGGCATTTTACATGTTGAGAATCGTTCTTTTTATAAACAACTTCATAAAATTGTTTCAATGCGTTTAGTCTTAATCATATTAAGCATCATTGCATCATTGAGTACAGTTGGCCAAAACTACCTGGGGCTCGAAGGCAGTGTTCCTTCTGACTGGTCGGCTTCAGACAATGGATTAAGCATCTCAGGCAAGCACTTTAAAATGGGATCTGAGTCGCTTATGTGGGATTGGAGCGAAGGGGCTCAGATCACAATTACTTCTCCGGCTGGTATGGCTGATGCTTGTAAAGAATACAAAGGTGGCATGATGCTTTGGATATATAATGAGGATCCGAAAGATGCAGATTTGACTTTCCAGTTTAAAAATGCCGCAGCTCAGGTGCAGTATCATTTTAATTACCATATAAACTTCTCTGGTTGGCGCGCCTGCTGGATTCGCTTCGATGAGGATATGTTGGGTAGCAAGGTTGACAAGAACCTGACAACTATGACTATTATCGCCCCTGTTGGTAAAGGAGGAGGAAAGTTGTTTTTTGACCGTATGAAGTTCCCTTCATCGCGTATTAACGACAGAGTGACACCTGATGCACAACTGGATTTTATTAATCCCGAAATGAATGCCAATCATTGGGCTGCCCTTTGGCATTGGCATAGCTCTTACGTGTATGAAAAGGTCTTGCCGGCAACAATGAGTGATGATGAAAACTTGGCAGCAGCAGACATACGTCAACGTATTACCAATGAAGTGGATGGAAGTGCACCTTCATCATCACGCATTACCGAACTTCAAAACGAATATAACGAGCTTAACATCCAAAGAAACGGGGGTGTTATTACAGGTGCTGCTTTTGTTGTGAAAGATGAAGCGCTGAATTCAAATAACGATAAATCATTTGAAGACATTGAACTACTGTTGTATGATATGGCAAAAGCCTGGCATCATAACAGGCAAAGTGGTTTTGATCAGATGTTTATTGATGTACTTGACTGGTTGTATGATCAGGGACTGGTTGTAGGAAGTGGTTTAGGTACCAACCATCACTATGGATATGATTTCAGAGGTGTTCCTAAAGCTATATGGTTAATGCAGGATGTGTTGAAAGACGCCGGTAAGTTCCAGGAGGCCTTTGATATGATACAGTATTGGACAGGAGTGCCTGAAATAAGACAGCTGCCGGAAACTGAAAACTTCCAGGGAATAGTTGATGCCTGGAATACCATTGTGGCAGGACGATTAATGGCCATTATGCTTCGTGATGATTCACCTGAATTGCTTCGCGACATGCGATCATACACAGAGTGGATGAATGCAGTTATGCAATACAGTGTTGGAACAATGGGAGGTTTTAAACCAGATGGTTCAGGCTTTCACCATGGAATGCTTTACGCAGGGTACATGAATGGCGGCTATGCAGGACTGGGAGAGGTGCTAAATTATGTTGGCAATACACCTTTTAATTTATCTGAAGAAGCCCGGGGCAATTTTAAAAAAGCCTTGTTTGTACATTCTTCTTATGCCAACCTGCGCTCTATTGTTAACAGTGTATGCGGTCGTAAACCGATGACACAGAACCTGGGAACGGGCTCTATCAATGCCTTCGCTTACCTGGCGAAAGCAAGTGATCCCATCGATACAGAGTGCGCAGCAGAATATATGCGCCTGACAAAATACAAGAAAGAGCTGTATAATGAGTTTAAGGCTTTAGGAATTGAGGCGGGCAATGCTCCAGGCGGCAATATTAGCCTCAATTATGGAGCACTTAACCTGCATCGTCGCGATAACTGGTTGGTGGCCATTAAAGGCTTTAACAAAATAGTGACCGGAACAGAGATATATACTTCAAACAACAGATATGGCAGGTACCAGAGTTATGGTACTGTGCAGATACTGGGAACCGGAACAACCGTTGACGCCGCACAAAGTGGTTTTAAACTACCAGGATGGGACTGGAATCGTTTTCCCGGGGCTACTACCATTCACCTGCCATACGATGAACTTAATTACAGTGGTGGAAACCTGAATGAACGTTCCAAAAATTCGGAGTTTGCCGGCGCTTGTTCCCTCAATGGTAACGGAGTATTCGGGATGTACCTGGATGAAAATGATTATACCAATTATACAGATGACTTTGTGGCCAGAAAGTCTGTCTTTTCATTTGATAACCGTGTTATCTGCCTTGGAAGTGGTATATCCAACAGCAATACTGACTATCGTACCGAAACAACACTTTTCCAAACAGCCCTGGCCTCTCAAAGTGAGAAGATCATTATTGATGAAAATGAAATAAGCCAGTTTCCTTATAGTAATGACTTGGAAGTAAATGATCCTGTTAACCTGATGGATGCAAAAGGCAATGGGTATTATCTGCCTGGCGGTAAAATTCATGTGACAAGAACGAACCAGGAGTCGCGCGATGAAAAGAAGAAGACAGTCAATTATGGTGATTTTGCAACGGCATGGATTGACCATGGTCTGGCACCGCAGGCTGCAGCTTATGAATATGCAATTTTAGTCCAGACCAATGCGTCTGAGCTTGCAACGTTTAGTCAAAACATGCAGGGTGTCGACAAGCCATATGAGGTGATCAGAAAAGATAATGTCGCGCATATCGTATCAGATAGGACAAGTTATACAACAGCTTATGTGATGTTTAGTGCCGATGAAGCCATTTCATCAAAACATATTAAAGGCGTTTCATACCCATGTCTTGTCATGGCTAAGGATGAAACAGATGAAACTGTCCGACTGGCCTTTGCCGACCCGGCCATTAATATGAATGTTCCCGCCGGATTGACAGGAGCAGATGAGGCAAAAGAACGTAAGGTCAGGGTGACACTGAATGGCAAATATTCGCTCAATGAAAGCAATGAAAAATGTCGTTTGATCAGCTCTGATAATGACTTTACAGTGCTTGAATTTACAGCCATACATGGCTTGGTGGTCGAGGTAAGCCTGAGCAAAGCACAAACCACCGATATTGACAGTGATGATCTGGGGTACACGATTTATGTGTACCCCAACCCTGTTGAAAATAGCTTATTCATAGAATCAGTTCAGCCCTGTACTTCATTGAAGGTGTGCAACCAGGCGGGGCAGTTAGTATTATCTTCAGCCGGGCACACGGATGAGTTGGATGTGGCACACCTTAGCAATGGCTTATATTTTCTGGATCTTAATTTTGGCAGTGGTAAAAACAAGGTGTTTAAGTTTATTAAAAAGTAAATGAGAGGCATGTTTAACAAACAGATATGTGTATTGCTGATATGGATTTTAACCTGTACCTCAGGAATGGCCCAGACAATTGAAGTCAATAATACGCGCGAATTAGAGTTAAAAATAAGAGAGGCCCAACCAGGTACAACCTTTAGTCTGAGCCGTGGGGAGTACAAAGATATTCAACTTATTGTAGAGCAGTCAGGCACCGAAGAGAACCCTGTTGTCATTAAAGCAAAGCAGCCGGGGCAGGTGGTTTTTTGTGGTGATGTAAAGGTGGAATTAAAAGGTGATCATATCACTTTGAGCGGCATTTACTTCAGGGATGGGGCACGTGATGCAAAAGAGTGGCGATCTCATGGACCGGGGCTGGTTGCCATATACGGTAGTTACAATCGTGTTACCCAATGTGCATTTCATTGTTTTGATACGGCCAATTCGGCATATGTTACCACTTCCGTCAGAGAGGATGGTACTTTCCCAACGCATTGCCGCATTGATCACTGTTCATTTACCGAGAAGATTACCTTTGACCAGGTTATTAACCTGAATAATACGGCCAAAGCAGATAAAACACCAGGGGCTAAGGCTGCTGGTCCCATGTACCATCGAATCGATCACTGTTTTTTTGCTAATCCAAAGAAACCTGGCAATGCCGGAGGTGGTATCCGCATTGGCTACTGGCGCAAGGATGATGGGCGTTGCCTGGTTGACTCCAACCTGTTTATGCGACAGGATTCAGAACCGGAGATAATCACCAGTAAATCGCGCGAAAATGTCTATTACGCCAATACCTTTCTAAACTGCCGGGGTACACTTAATTTTCGACATGGGGATAAGCAGGTGGCCATCAATAACTTTTTTATAGGCGACGATACGAAGTACGAGTATGGTGGTATGTTTGTATGGGGCAGTGAACACCTGATTGCGGCTAATTACTTTGAATTGCCCACTACCATTAAGTCAAGAGGTAACGCGGCATTGTACTTAAACCCAGGTGCCAGGGCCTCAGAGCATGCATTGGCTTTTAATATTAGTATTTGTAATAATACCTTTGGGCCTGTAAACGGCCATGCCATTCATTTTCAGCCCCTGACAGACCGTCGTATGGAAACCTGTAGCGCAAAACAACTGAAGTTTGAATACCCCTCCGATATACGCTTATATAGCAATGCTTTTGCAAAGACAACAGGAGAATATACCTTGTTTAAAAATGATGACCTGGAAAAGAATGCCCTTCAATGGAGCGGTAACATAAGCACAACAAAGAATTTTGGCATGTCTGTCAAGGACGGCATAATGGTATGCAAGAAAGGAAAGGTGCATAAGCAGCCTTATGTAGTTTATGAAAAGGGAGGAACATTTGATATCCCGGGTATCCCCGAATACGTTTTTATGAAAGCAAATAGCTTTATAGATAATAAACCCCTGACGTTTGAAGAGGTAGGACCACATTGGTTGACTGAGATTCCAGGTACCTATGCTCAAACCGGCAAACTAAGCAAGGATGTACAGCAACGCTTTAAGGAAGTGATAAGTAAAAGAACGAATAAGAAACGCTGATTTGTCTATTTGTCGAATCGTCGAATTGTTAAATCGTTGAAGAGTTTATTAGTTGAATGGTATAACGACCTAATGATCTAATGATCTATTGGTCGATTTGTCGATTTGTCGAATCGTTGAACTGATGAAAGAGATGATTGTCAGTCAGTATTTAATCCACAAATTTAGCTTTGCTGATTTTTAATTTACGGATTATAATGACTGCGCCATTATTAATTACCAAGCTGTCAATAGCAGGCTGTAGGTCTGCCATATAATAGCCCGGGGCAAAGGGTAGCGATGGGCAAATGCCCGATCGTGACAAATACATAATTAATTTGAACAACTCATCCGGTGAGTTAATCACAAAAAAAAGCTGCGATCAATTTTTTGATCGCAGCTTTTTGCTTTCATCCATACAAGCTCTTAAATAAACTTATAAACGCATGTATGCTTATAATGCTCTTCTGCCTTCAGTGTGGCATTCGGAAAGTTCGCTTTGTTTGGTGAATCAGGGAAGATCTGTGTTTCTAATGCAACACCAGCCCATTTTTCAATGGGAGCACCCAGTTTTCCTTTCTCTGAACCATCAAAATGGCTACCGGTGTATATCTGAACACCCGGCTGATCGGTGTACACTTCCATGGTACGTCCTGCTCCTTTGTGCTCCAAGCGGGCTGCCAGCTTCAATGAACCATCATAACCGTTGATCACAAAGTTGTGGTCGATACCATCAACCAACTTCACTTGTGGACAATCGGCTGTTAAAGTCTCACCAATTTTCTTTGCAGAAGTAAAATCCATACCAGTTCCTTTTACCTCGCTTATTTCACCTGTTACGGTACCAATCTCACCATCAATAGGAGTGAACTTCTCTGCATTTAATAACAACTCGTGCTCTGCCACAGTACCTGTTCCTGCACCTTCAAGGTTGAAGTAGGCATGAGAAGTCAGGTTAATGATGGTATCTTTTGTTGATACAGCATCATATTCAATAACAAATTCATTGTCTTCTGTTAAACCATAGGTAACAATAGTTGTCAGCTCACCAGGGTAATTCTGATCGCCATCAGGGCTGACCAAAGAAAGGTTATAGGCTTGTGCAAATTGAGGAAGCTCAACTTCTTCTACCTCCCATGTGCGCATGTTAAAACCATCATTACCACCATGTAGGTGGTTAGGACCATTGTTAACGTCCAATTGAATTGTTTCTCCGTTTAACTCAAACTGACCTTTAACAATTCGGTTAGCATAACGGCCACACAATGCGCCAAAATAGGCATCACCTGCCAATGCTCCTTCCGTTGTTTCGTATCCGATCACAACATCAGCAATTTCACCTTTCGTATTTGGTACTTTTATGCCGGTCACCTGACCGCCGCGTGCAATAAACGTTACTTCAACGCCTTTGCTATTTTTTAATGTAAAAACATCAGATGCTTTTGTCATCTCTGTAAAATATAAGGTTAATAGATTGTACTTATCTTCTGATCTTCGATCCTTTTAGAGCAAAGAATATAATGTAGGCGTAAAAGAAAAAGAAGAACGCATAGGCAATACCATAGTTGGCCGTAGCAGGATCGGCAACTCCATTGGTAACGGTAGCTGTTGAATCAACAACTTTACCCATAATGAACATCCACATGCCTGTGAATACAACACCTGTACAAATAATTCCTGAACCCAATTTAGCAGCAGAGGCAGGGATATCTTTCATCGATAAGTCGAATAAAACAGACCACATAATAGATAAGAATAAACCCTGTGCGATCAATGGCCATATTGAGAAAGCAGATCCTTTAGTTAAGAAGAATGTTGCCAGTAAAGCCACACAAATAACCGAGTTAACAAGCAACACCTTTGAAGCCTCGTATTTCTTTAATAATCCGGCACCTGCCAATCGACCAATAAAGAAGCCTAATGGATAGAATCCAAGAATCTTGGAAGCAAAATCCATCGTCTTACCTTCCACATTGTATTCGACATAGTTTAAGAAGTAGTTACCAACGCCAACTTCAAGTCCCATGTACATGCCAATGGCGATAAAGCCAAGAATCAAGTGAGGATAACTCCACGCACTTCGACCTTCACCCTTTGCGCCATCATCTGACTCATCTTCAATAGCCGGTAAGTTCATAAATACCAGTAAAACAGCTGTACCGATTGAAATACCAGCCAGTGCGATAAACATCGTTTTTGCCAGGCCTTCATTAACCGATACATCACCATTACTTGATGATAAAATATATCCTCCGATTACCGGAGCTAACACAGCTGCCAGTGAGTTAATGGCCATAGCCAATGTTAATCGTGACGCTGATGTTTCAGGTGTGCCTAATGCAATAACATAAGGATTGGCGGCAACCTGCAATACAACAACGCCAATAGCGGTTACAAATAAACCTGCCAGCACCATTGAATAGCCAATGCTTAGTGCAGGAACAAAAATGGCGCAACCTATTCCGGTAATAACAGAACCGATGATAACACTCATTTTATATCCTATTTTCTTAACCACCCCGCCAACCGGAATGGAGATGATGTAAGCACTAAAGAAGGCTGCACTTACCAATTGAGCCTGGCTTTCTGAGATAGAAAACTGGACTTTCATAAATGGTACCAGAATGTTGTTAATCCATGTTACAAATCCAAGCAGGAAAAGCAGGAAGGACATAATAGCGAAGGGTACCGTATAGTTTGTTTTTGAATTTCCCATTTTAATAAAAATTGGTGTAGTTAGTAAAAGGAAAAAGGGTCTGTCCAAAATCTAAGTTTCATGCCAGGACCGCTAAGAATTACGCAAAGAACACAAAGTAAATGGGTTTATGCTTCAATACTTTGCGCACTTTGCGTTGATGCTTTCCTGGCGAGAAATATCATTGATTCAGGACATCCTCTTTAATCATATTATAATTCAACCTGTACGGCACCTTTAGAACGGATAAATAACTTGTGACAGTTACCTTTACCGAATACAGATTCTAAGGTTGAGATATAGTCATCCAACAGATCATTTGGTACAAATGCCTGGATAGTACCTGCAAATCCACCGCCATGAACGCGCCATGCACCTTTACCTTTCAATACTAATTCAGAAAGAGCCAATGCTAATGCCACATTCTGGTGCCTGGTTTCACCACCAACAAAAATATTCTGGTTATACATGTATGAGCTAAATCCTGACTCAACAACCAATTCCAGGAATTTGTCGAAGTTACCCGATTCCAATGCATCTACCTGGTATACGACACGTGAGTTATCAGCCTGGAAGTGGATAGAACGTAATAAGGCACGGTCACCTACTTTCTCGCGAATAGCAGGAATACCTTTCACTACATCTTCCATTGATAAGGGGCGTAATACTTCCTGACCAAGCTCCTGAGCTACCGACTTCATCTCACCCGGTAAGGCGTTGTACTCTTCATCCAATCCGCCGTGGCTACCACCTGTGTTGGTAATTACCAATGAATAACCTGTTTTGGCAAAGTCGAAATCCAATGCTTTTACAACCGGATTAGCTTTGTCAGCAAAGTCAATGGTGATGAAACCACCAACCGCACAAGCTGTCTGATCCATTAAACCACAGAATTTTTTACAGGCGTGCTCAGCTTTCTGACCAAACTTGGCATTGTCAACAGGATCTAATTTTCCATCGTTGAAAAGGTTGCTGAAAATAGCACCAACCAATACCTCAAATGAAGCAGATGAGCTCAAACCTGAACCTTCTGGCACACAACCGTGGATAACTGCATCGAATCCTGCAACTTCCAACCCGATACCTTTGATTTCCTTGGCAATGGTTCTTACAATATTATCAGGTGTCAACTTAAATTCTGTTACTTCCAATTCGCTTAGGTCCACTTCGAAAGGATCGAATCCTACTGATGTGATGCGAACTTTGTTTGTTCCGTTAGGTGCAGCAACAGCAATGTTGTCAAGGTTAACAGCACCTGCTAAAACACGACCTAACTGGTGATCAGTGTGGTTACCACCAACCTCAGTACGGCCAGGTGAGCTTAAAAGCATTACATCATCCGTTCCATAGATGCTTTTGAACTCGTTCATATATTTGATATAACGATCAGCCTGTTCTTGTAAAACGACTTCGTCAGTACCATAAATCTCTTTGAAAAACGGATTGTTACCACCGTTAATCTTTTCAATTAAACTTGTAATCTGCATATCTAAACTGAATTAAGTGTTATTGTTATGAGCTGCCAGCTATCAGAAGACAGCCGACAGCCTTATCATATTTTATTTAGCTTTATAATGTGTTGTCGGTAAATCACGCAAACGCTGCGCAGCTTGTTCTGCTGTGATATCGCGTTGTGCGTTGGCCATCATTTCATAGCCTACCATAAATTTCTTAACCGTTGCCGAACGAAGCAATGGCGGGTAAAAATGCATGTGCAGGTGCCACTCCGGATGCTCTTCACCATCGGTTGGTGCCTGGTGAATACCTGCCGAATAAGGGAATGATACCTCAAACAGGTTATCATACATCACTGTCAGCTTTTTGTATGCATCAGCCAGGGCAGTACGTTCATCGTCACTTAACTGAGTTAAGTTAGATACGGCACGCTTACTTACGATCATAGCTTCAAAAGGCCAGGTAGCCCAGAATGGTACCAATGCAACAAAGTGCTCGTTCTCCACTAAAATACGCTCGCCTGATTTTAACTCATCAGCCACATAGTCTTCCAGGAGGGTTTTACCGTGCTTGTCGAAATACTCCTTCTGCTTAAGCGCTTCCTTGGCAGGTTCAACGGGTACAGAATATTGTCCCCAGATCTGACCGTGTGGGTGAGGGTTACTACAACCCATGATATCACCTTTGTTCTCAAAGATCTGAACATGCTTGATATAATCCAATGCGCCAATTTCTTCATATTGCTCGCACCATAGGTCCACCACCTTCTTAATATTCTCCACTTCCATTTCAGGAATCGTCAAATCGTGGCGTGGAGAGAAGCAGATAACTTTACAAAAACCACGTTCACTCTCAGCCCGGAATAGCTCGCCATTGGTGTAGTTACCCTCCGGAATATCAGGAACCAATGCGCTAAAGTCATTCTGAAATACAAAAACATCTTTGTACTCAGGATTTTTATGACCTCCTGCTCTTTCATTACCAGGGCATAAGTAACATTTTTCATCGTACTCAGGACGCTGTTCAATGGCTGGCTTCTCTACCTTACCTTGCCAGGGACGTTTTGTTCTGTGTGGTGATACCAATACCCAGTCGCCTGTCAATGCGTTATAGCGCCTGTGTGAATGTTCTGTAAATTCAAATTGTTCCATAATAGTATTTGTGCAGTAGTTATTTTATATCGTTCGCTTAAATATCGGGTGATTGAATTCCCCCTCTTGCTTCGGTTTAAATTTGAAGTAAAAAGCTCCTTTCTTCGATTCAGACATATCTTTCTCATCCAGTTGCTCCAGAACTTTTAATGAGAGTATTTTCTTGCGGAAGTTGCCAGGGTCAAATTGCTTCTGAAAAATCTGATCATATAGATTACGAAGGCGTGTAATGGTAAATTTCTCAGGTAATAACTTACGGCCAATAATTTCATAGCTTGATCGCTGACGCAGTTTCTCCAGGGCTTTCTCTACCAGTATGTCATGATCAAAAATAAGGGGAGGTAACTCTTCAAGGGTGTACCATTTGGCGCCATAATCTTCAAGAAGATTACTGGCTTTTTCATCAATCTTTATGAGTGCATAATATTCTACGGTTATTACACTACCACCCGGATCACGTTCAGGATCTGAAAAAGTATGAACCTGCTCAAGAAAAATATCTTGCAGGCCGGTTAATTTATTCAATACTCTCCGTGCCGCATCTTCTGATGATTCATTGTGGTTAACCCAACCACCCAGTAAGGACCATTCACCTTTGGCAGGCTCAATGGCACGTTGAAAAACCAGCAATTTTAGCTTTTCTTCTTCATAACCAAAAATAACGCAGTCAACTGATACAAAGCGCTTATTTTCCTGGTATTGATCGTAAATATTTGTGTTCATAGCGCTACAAATATAAAAGTAAATTTTACTTTTAAAGCATTTTAAAGGTAAAATTTACTTTTTATTACCTGCGTCTATAATTTATTGTTAGTAAGTTGAAAGTGTATTGTGGTTGGAAGTCTATAAATAGGATTTGAAATTTTAGACATTAGCTGGGATTATCAGCAATCGGGTTATATGAAAAGCCTTGAAGAAGCCACAGACGATTGGAAAAATGCGCTTGATCAATAATTTTAATTTGTGATGTAACTGCAGAGCAAGCCAGAGCCGCTTAAAGGTTCTTACGAAGGTATTATTGCTTAACGACTTGTTACGAATGGACAATTGTATGGGTTTGTTTACTGAAGAATCAATCGGCAGTGCAGAAGAAAATTTTGAATAAAGCTACACTCTATAGTGGCACATTTGTTTTACCAGGTTATTTAATTAATAAGACTTCCCTTTCGCCACACTCTTTTTCAACATATAATAAACAACCACTATTGCGATTACAAGCCACAAAATACCGATGGTGATGGACGGGATGCCTGTCATTTGGGCAATTTGGTCGGCATCACTGCCAATACCAGTCCTTGAGATTAAGTCCGATTTAATATCAAGTATCACATAAAGGCAGCTGGTTAAACCAATGAATTTTAGTAAGAACTGGAGGATATTCAGGGGCAGGTATTTAATAGATGCAAACATAAAAAGCGTAAAGCCGGCACAGAATAAAATGCCAAATAGTTCACCCGACTTAATAACGTAATAGGTGATAATCAAAGATCCAACGCCAATCACTCCGGCAAGGAATTTTATATAGTTTGTGCGGGCGGCTGTCAGAAAGATAATGGCCCCCAGTATTAAACTGCCTATATAACCGGCGCTGGCAATCATAAATGCAGGCCAGAAACCTGGTGGGTGTGCAGTGGTGCACGACCCTCCAATCATATGGTTGATCTCAATCTTAACAATGTCACCACCCATCAGCTCTGCCATTAAACCATGACTAATCTCGTGCAACATCACCACGAAGATCTTTATCGGGTAGATAACAACAGTATCCCATAGTAATATGGCAATAATAAACATGCCTATCAGGATCAATGTTTCTTTTGTGGTTTTGCTCATTCTCATACAAGCTTTTAGAATTAATAACGAAATCTGCCTTAAAAAGAACCTTGGCGATACGGCTCAAAATGCATCAACCTCCTAAAAATGGACCTTTCCACAGCATTTCTTGAACTTCTTTCCACTGTTGCACGGACATGGATCATTCCTGCCGATTCTACCATTCTTCTTATTCAGGTCGCGATCATGCATATCATGATTAAAGATCTCTTCTAATAAGCTATACAATTCAGGGTGATTCTTAGAAAGCAACTTAGGACGTTCAAAGAAATATTCGCTGATAACTGAAAAGAATTCAGCTCTATTGGTGGCTCCATATGGGTTGATATCAGACATACCTTCATAGATGTCATCAATCTTTTTATTGATCATGTCAATCCATGGAATGGTATATTGCTTTTCGAGGAGCAAAGCCGGAACGCCATCTACTTGTCCATCTGATTTGTCAATCAGGTGAACGAATTCATGAATGGCCGTATTTTTCTTATCCGATTCATTGGCAAAGCCATGTAGTAAGGCCGGTTTCGACAAAATCATTTTGCCTTCCATAATGCCACTGCCTACCATTCCCAGTATATTGGTATCTTCTCCGCTTGTCTCAAACTTATGGTTGAATGAAGAAGGGTATAGCAGTACTTCTGCCAGGTTCTGATAACGCCAGTGGGGAAACGAAAAAATGGGAATAATGGCACTGGAGGCCACCAGTACCTTATCAACATCATCAATGCCAACTCCTATGCCGGTAATGCGGCAATTGGCCAGGAATTCACGTACTTTAAATTCAAATAACTCCTTTTCTTTCGGGTTTAGGCTGTTATAAAAGTTCACCTTTTCAGTGAGGATCTTGCGCCATTCGAGCTTCATTTTCCCCTTGGGTTTAATCCATTTTTCTGATTTCCAGTAGAAACGATATAGTAAGTAAGCGCAAAGAGCGACAATTCCAAAGAAGGTTAGGTACATATTCATGTTGATAAAAATAAATAATCAATGGAGGAAGTCCAAACTATAAAATGGATCTCATAAAGTGAGTAAAGAAAAAAGCAGATACAGAGTCGAAAATTATTGTTATATATCAGCTTATTATTAATCACTATTTTTACCCCATGAGTAAAAAAGACCTGAAACTATACCTTCGCGAACTGGATAAGGAGCAGCTGGAAGACCAGATTATCGATTTATACACACGTTTTAAGGAGGTAAAAGAGTATTACGATTTTGCATTCAACCCAAAGGAAAGCAAGTTAATGGAGGAGTGTAAACTGAAGATCTCAAAGGAGTATTTTCCGGTTAGCGGACGCAAAGCCAAGATGAGGCGGTCGGTAGCTCAAAAGTATATTCGCCATTTTAATCGACTGGGTGTTGAGCCATCTTTAGTGGCTGATGTAATGTTTTACCACATTGAAATTGCACAAACCTACTCATCAGAGCAATTTGTCAGGCAGGAAGCATTTTACAAAGCCATGCTTAAGGCCTTTACAGAAGCGCTTCAGTACGTCGATGAGCATGGAATACGAAAAGAATTTATGGAGCGTATTCAGCAGGTTGTCCATATGGCCAATGAGCAGCGCTGGATGAACCGGCAGGGGTTTGAGCGGGTGCTTTAATATTATATACATGATTTCAGGCTTATACATGTAGCTCAGCCCATTCAGGGATTAGGCGGAGTAGGGGTCACTTATAATGAAGTTGTTCCGGCAATATTAATTTTATACGAACTTCCTGATGAACTATTGCAGTTATACATTTCATAATGGAAGTTTGTTCTGAAGGCAATGTCATTAGGTTAAGATAATTCGATCTATATAAAAGACTGAAGGTCTTTAACATCACAACAAGGGGCAACGCCTTTTAGTGTTCGAAAAGAAGTTTTATAAACGTATAGATCTATGCATCATGTAAATCAGCTCTCCTCCTTACAAAAAGCTACTCTTTACTGTTATTATTGTTCA
>NZ_JBNGPA010000045.1:0-40581 GCF_050589845.1 Carboxylicivirga agarovorans
TATAAAAAAGACTTAAAACCACCTCCCCTCTCCTTCGTCGAGGTACTCCTCCTTGCCAGGAGGAGAGCTGATTTACAGCTTGCAAAACACTATATATGTGAATGTTTGAATCTTTTCGAACACTAAAGGGCAACGCCCAAGTTCTGATGTATCAGGCTTTGACTTCGTCGATTTTCAATTCAGCCTGACATACAGCTATAATATTTAAATTGTCTAACTGTCGAATTGAGCATCCAACATCGTATATCCGATTAATTGTTGAAAGAGTTTAATAGTTTAAGAGTTGAGGAGTTTATCTATTTAGGTGAGAAATTGGTTGTGATTCGGATTTTAGTTGTACCCCATTCCCTTAACCCATCATATCTTACCAGAAGCATGTATACAAAAAAGCTCATGATTCAGATGAATCATGAGCTTTTGATTATGTTTATTTTGTCGGGGTACCAGGATTCGAACCTGGGACCCCCTGGTCCCAAACCAGGTGCGCTAACCGGACTGCGCTACACCCCGAATCAATAATTTGGCGGAGGGAGGGGGATTCGAACCCCCGGTACGGTTACCCGTACGCCAGTTTAGCAAACTGGTGGTTTCAGCCACTCACCCATCTCTCCTGTTCTTCACTTACGCAATAACAATTACGCAAATAAAAAGCTCGTGATACTATTGCTTCACAAGCTTGTAATGTATTTGATTTTACATTGTCGGGGTACCAGGATTCGAACCTGGGACCCCCTGGTCCCAAACCAGGTGCGCTAACCGGACTGCGCTACACCCCGAATCAAATAATATTTCATAAAAAGAGCCAAACCGTTATTTAACTCCTAAAAGATTGTCGGGGTACCAGGATTCGAACCTGGGACCCCCTGGTCCCAAACCAGGTGCGCTAACCGGACTGCGCTACACCCCGAATCAATAATTATTTCAATAAAAAAGAGCTAAAACCTTATTTAGCTCTTAAAAGTTGTCGGGGTACCAGGATTCGAACCTGGGACCCCCTGGTCCCAAACCAGGTGCGCTAACCGGACTGCGCTACACCCCGAAACTAAAATTGAGCGGAGGGAGGGGGATTCGAACCCCCGGTACGGTTACCCGTACGCCAGTTTAGCAAACTGGTGGTTTCAGCCACTCACCCATCTCTCCTTTTACCTCTTTCTTTAAAGAGAAACAATCGCTCTTTCTTCTCTAAGCCTCGTCCCCTTTGCGATTGCGATTGCAAAAGTAGCAAATAGAATTAAACTGCCAAAATTAATATGAAAAAAAATGGGCACTTTTTAAGGCCACTTTTTGTTCAATTCTCATAACTAATTATCGGTCAAAAAAAAAGCTACCCGAGGGTAGCTTTAAAAAAATTAATCTTTTTTCGGAGGCTTATTACCCGGTTTGGCAATTGAGTCTCTCATGGCCGTGTCGGCTTCAATATTTTTATACTTGAGGTAATCCATTACACCAAGGTTTCCGTTACGAAAAGCCTCTGCAAGGGCCTTTGGAACGTCGGCTTCAGCTTCAATTACCTTAGCGCGCGCTTCCTGAGCTTTGGCTTTCATTTCCTGCTCAAGGGCAACCGCCATTGCTCTGCGCTCCTCGGCCTTAGCCTGTGCAATATTTTTATCAGCATCGGCCTGGTCGATCTGCAGACCTGCCCCAATGTTTTTACCTATATCGATATCTGCAATATCAATAGACAGAATTTCAAATGCGGTTCCCGCATCAAGACCTTTTTCCAATACTACTTTTGAAATAGAATCAGGGTTTTCAAGAACAGCTTTGTGGGAAATAGATGAACCAATTGAAGAAACAATACCTTCACCTACACGAGCCAGAACTGTCTCCTCGCCTGCTCCACCAACCAACTGCTTGATATTGGCACGAACAGTAACACGGGCCTTGGCTATTAACTGAATACCATCCTTGGCAACTGCTGCTACCGGAGGTGTATCGATAACCTTAGGATTTACCGACATCTGAACTGCTTCAAATACGTCACGACCTGCCAGATCAATGGCTGTTGCCATTTGAAAGTTAAGGTCAATATTGGCCTTTGCTGCAGATACCAAGGCGTGAACAACATTTTCAACATGTCCACCTGCCAGGTAGTGAGCTTCCAGTTCATCGCGCTTCACTTCAGACAGGCCTGCTTTATAGGCCTCGATCAATGCACGAACGATCACCCCTGGAGGAACCTTACGGATACGCATTAACACCAACTGGATCAGTGAAATACGAACACCTGAAACCAGGGCTGAGAACCAAAGTAAAATTGGCACATAATAAAGGAATAAGAATACAACGACAATGACCGCTGCTATCAAAAATATGGGAGCTAATCCTTCCATCTAATTAGTTTTTGGGTTTGACAATTATGTAAGTTTTAAATACTTCTTTCACTACTACTTCGGTGTTTTCATCGACAAAGTGTCCGGGACATTTTCCTTCGATCAACTCACCATTAACCATTACTTTACCAACAGGATTAAGGCGCGTTACAGCCACACCTTCATCACCAACATTAAGGTTTGATTCCTCTACTGTTTCTACTTTACCTTCAACTTCTGTTTTCAACATCAGCCTGTTCCATGTTTTGGAACGAAATGACATAACCAACATCATTAAACCGGCTAATAAAGTGCTGAACAGGGCAATATTACCATAAGTAGTGCCATAACCCTGATAGGTCAGTAAAATACCTCCTGCTGTAAAAATAAACCCACCTATACCTGCAATGGTAACGCCGGGAAAAACAAAAAACTCTAGTATAAACAAGAATAATCCTAAGAGGATAATTAAGATAATAACAAGTGCAGACATAAAAATTAATCGATTGTAACCAATAAACGCTCTTCCGACAACTGCTCTTTAAGAGGCAGTAAATCATCAATATTGCCAGATTTTATCTGACATGAACCGGTGTAATGTGTTAACATGGCACATTGTTCAGCCTGTATGGCATCGTGCTCACATACTTCACATAAAACATCAATTACATGATCGAAAGAATTTTCATCATCATTATGAAGTGTCAGAATACGTTTTTCGTTTCCGCCACCTTTCATATTATGCTCTTCACTTCTTTTGCTAAATGAAACCATATCATAAAAGTTTCTATAAATTAACCATATTTTTTTGTGAAAAACTAATTTCTACTTTTTGAGTTCTTCAGTCAGATTAATTTGTTTACCATCTTCAAATACCACGATAAAAGCACCCGGGAATCCTGCATCACGCACCTGCTGAACATACTTATCAGCTTCAGTATATGATGAATAATTGCCGGCAAAATACTTCGTCAGGTCTTTGTTGGCTACCTTTTGTTTAGAAATGGGTGGAATTTTTGATACAGCATCAGCATTCGGTTCATTTTTAAATACGCCTATCTGAATTTTATAAACCAACTTGCCCTCTGTCTTTTTAAAGGCATTTTCAACCACCTTTGCAGGCTCTTCTTTTACAACATCAGCGCCCTGCAATTCCTGGTATGTTTTTGGCACCTTTGTTTTTGTTGCAGGCACTTCGGTATTTACCTGAGCATTGGATTCTGCGTACTGAATCAGTCCCTGTTCCTGTGAATTTATCCCTGCTCTCTTAATTGTCCCCGCCTTTTCGTATCTAACAACATCGAAACCATTTACCGGATCAACCATTTCCATCGCCTCATTAAAATACTCCCTGCCTTCTGCCTGCAGCTCTTCAAGATAGCCAAGATCATCAACTGAATTTGTCAGGAGAATCTCTTTAATGCGCTCGTCATATATGATGACTTTCTTATTGAGCGATTCATGATAGAGTTTAAGAGCAGTCAGCTTTAATTCTTTGGCTTTAAACACTTGAGCCTGTGTTGCACTTTCCTCTTCCACTGAATCTTTATTTCTGATCACGGCCAGGACCGACTCTGTTTCAGCTGGTGCATTATTAGCTTCCTCCAGTAATTTAGACGATTCAAGGTTGAGTATATTGCCCCAAACATAAAGAGAATCGGCATGACGAAGTTGCTTAATCTGATCGGCGTCAAATAATTGCTGATACATCTTTTCCAACTCCTGTAACTGCCTTTCAAATTCTTCATCCGTATAAAATGTATATTCTTCAGGAATCAAAATTTTCTCTAAATCCATTTCCTTCTTCTTTGCAACCCTTGCCTGGCTTAACGGAACATACTGACCATTTGCTACCAGCTCCTTAATTTTATTTTGTTCGGTCAGCCGGGCCATATAGTAGGTGCGTTCAATTTTTTCGTCCAGACCATAGACTTTTTTCTCCATTGATAAAATATCATTCACCAACATGGAGCGTTCCGTGTCTGAATTAGTGCGGGCGTATAAATTTCTCTTTTCACGCATTAAGGACGACAGGCTGTCTTTCTGATTTTCAAGTTTAACAGCCTCCTTGAATTTAGCCTTTGCCTCATTGCTTCGAAAGTGTGACAATTGACTATACTCCAATGTATCGGCTACTACAAAACGAAAGGCCTCTTCAGCTTTTGCTGTCGCATTTTTGCCTTTTTGCTTAGCTCCGTTAGCTGATGATCTTTCAATGTCTGATAATTCCAGGGCTGCCACTACTTTTACCTCATTAGCATCCTGAACAAAGCTTTTTACAACCGTATTATCCCATTTAATGGTATATACAATCAGTGTTGAATCATTGGTTTCACGGTTAGATGAAAACCAGGCTAACTGATTAAATTCATCTGCCACGAATAAAAAGTCGTCTTTAGGTGAGTTAAAAGGAATACCCAGGTTAACAGGGTTTGCAAATGTTTTCTGTTCGGCGTCATAATCAGCTTTATACAGGTCATACCCCCCCATACCGCCTTCTCTGTTTGATGAAAAGAATATGGTTGAACCATCAATCAATACAAAAGGCTGTTGATCGTCGGCTTCGGAATTAATACCATCTAAAGCCACACTCTCACTCCAACCGTCAAGCAATTTCTCCATCTTGAACAGTTTACCGATGGCTTCCTCATTATTCATTGAGAAATACACTTCATCACCTCGCTCAGTAAGATAAAGTACGCCTTCAGGATCAACACCAGACTCAAAGAAATCTTTATTATGACCAATTTTACCCACATCAGAGGCAGGATAATAGGCTTTTAAAAACTCTTCTTTTGCTACGGTATCACGCTCATAAACATCGAGGTGATATATTTTTGCTGCCTGTTGTAAGCCAAATTCACTTTCCAGCTTATACTTTTCTGCTTTTTCATTGCGTATATCTGAAGCGGAGGCATATTTTAAAAAGCGATTGTATTGATTGATTGCTTCCTCAAACTGATAACTTAGCTGGTAAGCTCGTCCCAGGTAATAATAAGCATCTCGGCTAACACCTTTAAGAGCAGCATATTTTAGTCGTTTAACTGCTTGCGAGATATCATGATTATTCTGAATCAGGCATATACCATAATAATAATTGTACTTTATCTGGCGATCATACCTCTTTAACAATGACTCATAAGCTATCTCTGCCTCAGTGTAGTTACCTTCTTTAAACAAAGCAAGAGCTTCTTTTGCTGAATACATCTTTTCCTGAGCAAAGCTTAACTCTGTTAATCCGGTAACAATTACTAATAATATTAAAGCTATCGACTTCAATTTATACATAAGGTTGATTGTTTCTGGTGTATTTTAAAGTCCCAAAATTAAACATTACACAACAAATAGCTAGTTCGACCCTTGAAAATAATTACAAAAGATTGCATTTGTCAATCCTTTGCAAGGCCTGATTCAAAAAGCTTACAAATTCTTTCCTTATGTTTATATACATCTGAAAGAATGACTGTTAATAACTTTTGAACCATGCCCACCATTAATCGTTCTTATTTAAATATATTTGTAACTAAGAATAGCATGACAATCACAAATGTCTATTCGCTTTAAAATCAATAGAAATGCTAAAAGAAGGAGATAAAGCTCCCGTATTTAAGGGGCTCAATCAAGACGAAAAAGAAATCAGCTTAAATGATTTTACGGGTAAAAAGGTGATTTTATATTTCTACCCTAAAGATAATACGCCGGGGTGTACTGCAGAATCATGCAACCTGAGTGAAAGTTATGATGAGCTGACAGCCAAGGGTTTTGAAGTGATTGGGGTAAGCCCTGACAGCATTGCTTCGCACCAGAAGTTTATAGCCAAGCACAGCCTGCGCTTTAACCTTATTGCTGATACTGAGAAAGAAATACTGCAACAGTATGATGCCTGGGGCTTAAAAAAGATGTATGGTAAAGAATACATGGGTGTTTTGAGAAAGACCTTTATTATAGATGAGAATGGAATCATCATTAAGATATTTGAAAAGGTAAAAACTAAAGATCATACTAATCAGATATTATCAGAATTAGACCAATAACCCAACAAAAGGAAGAAACAGCTTAAAATCGAAATAATGGCAGAAAAGAAAGACAATAATGTGAACAAAGAAAAGCTGAAAGCACTTCAGCTGACCATGGATAAAATTGACAAGACCTATGGCAAGGGAACCATTATGAAAATGGATGATGCGGCAGTTGAAGAAGTGCCTGTTATCCTAACCGGTTCTATTGCTTTGAACATGGCTTTAGGTGTTGGCGGATTTCCACGTGGTCGAATTATTGAAATTTATGGTCCTGAATCATCAGGTAAAACCACTTTAGCTATCCACGCCATAGCAGAGGCTCAAAAAGCCGGTGGTATTGCTGCCTTTATTGACGCTGAGCATGCTTTTGATCGCTTCTATGCTGAAAAACTGGGAGTTGACCTTGAGAATTTATTGATATCACAGCCCGATAATGGTGAGCAGGCCCTGGAAATCGCTGATCAGTTGATCCGCTCTTCTGCCATTGACATCATTGTTATTGACTCGGTAGCGGCTCTTACACCTAAAGCCGAGATTGAAGGAGATATGGGTGATTCAAGAATGGGACTTCAGGCACGTCTGATGTCACAAGCCCTTCGTAAGCTTACCTCTACCATTAATAAAACGAATACTACCTGTATTTTCATTAACCAGTTACGTGAAAAGATCGGTGTTATGTTCGGTAACCCTGAAACGACCACCGGTGGTAACGCATTGAAGTTTTATTCATCGGTTCGTTTGGATATACGTCGTGTAACACAAATTAAGGACGGTGAAAACGTTGTAGGTAGCCATACCCGTGTTAAGGTTGTAAAGAACAAAGTTGCGCCCCCATTTAAGAAAGCTGAATTTGAAATTCGCTATGGAGAAGGTATTTCCCGCGTTGGTGAAATACTTGATATGAGTGTTGAAATGAACATAGTTAAAAAGAGCGGCTCATGGTTCAGTTACGGTGAAACAAAACTTGGACAAGGTCGCGAAGCTGTTAAGGAAGTGATTAAAGATAATCCTGAATTAGCAGAAGAGCTGGAACAAAAAATTATGGCAACCATAAAAGAAAATGCCGCAGCAGCGAAATAACAACATTAAAAAAGGCGAGCTTAAATAGCTCGCCTTTCTTTTATCTTTTGTTTTAACTATGGTTCCACAACCTTTAAGGAGTAGTGAACATCAACCTTATAATTCTCCGGAAACTTAGGTAACAACAGCCACTTTCTATTCTCAAAAATCTTCCCCTGGCGCTGAATTAAAGTTGAACCAAAGGACGCGAAGTAAATATCGATGCGCTTGGTTTTATCATTCCTTAAGACCTCAACCTTAGTTGTTTTAATAGCTTTTTCTCCGTTACGAACATACTGACTACAAACGACCACTGATTTTTTATTAAAATTTATCTTGCCAAAATCAATTGATTCACATTTAGCATTGTATTTCAGTGGAATCTCCTTCAGGTCTTCAATACTTTGTGCAACTTCAAAATTATTAACCTGCAGACAATAGTCGGGATCCAGATCCAATTCCTTGTAAACAACAGGCACCTGTGCATTTGATAGTTTAACAACCAGCAAGAAAACAAGTAACAGTAAACTCTTTTTTGACTCCCAAATCATAGATGTTAGATTATAAACGCTTAAACATAGTTGATTTGACTGGAAAACAAAAATTACTCAACAGCTAATTCTTTCCGATACCTTTTCTGTTTAAGGATAAACAAGGTGACAAACAATGCTTTGATCAATACGCCGATGCTTAAAAACCAAACATATAAATGCATCAGCTGATCGGTCTTGCGAAGGTAAACGGCTGTAAAGATCAATCCTAAGCCAATCACCAACAAGGCGATTTCGGCTCCTACCTTCACCTGACCTGAACGCACTCCTATGATCATGTATAATAGTTTTAAGGTTCCGCCTACGCTAAAGCTGATTGCAGCCCAGGGACCTTCAACTGATAGTACTTTTAAAACAATACCAAGAAGTATCAGCGTTCCACCGATCATTATTAAATATTTCAATTTCCCCATGATGTGTTTATTTTGAACTGAATTTGAATAAATATTGTTTTCTGAATACATTATTTCAAATCGAATTCAGCTTATTAGTATCCAAGTACCAAACAGCCCCGAATATAAATGGTTCAAACCTAAATATCACAAATTCATTCATAAAAATTTAATATCAAGCAGATAGATAATTATTTTTAAGTCCTTTTTATTTTAACAGCTAAACATGAAGAACTACGCATTTTTAATATTCCTGGGGATTATTCTCAGCATCCATTTTCTGGTTAACTATTATATTTATCACAGGGGCATACAGTGGCTTGAAACAATACCTTCTTTAAAGACTGCTTTTCGCATTCTGATGATCGTAATGGTTATTGCATACCCGGCAGGACGTTTTCTTGAACGCATCTGGTATTCACCCTTATCCAACACTTTACACTGGATAGGCGCGTTTTGGTTTGCCGGCATGTTATATTTCACTCTGCTTATCTTTTCAACTGACCTGGTTCGCATATTTAACTCCTTTCTGCATTTCCTGCCTAAAACAGGAACAGAAAGCTACCTGAAACTGAAGTATTATACGGGAATAGGCATTACAAGTTTGGGTACCCTGATCATTCTAGGCGGTTTTATTAACGCGTGGACGACCAAAATAAGCCAACACAACATCAGTATCAATAAACAGGCCGATGGGATTAAACAATTAAAAATCGTTGCCGCTTCCGACATACATTTAGGAACCATTATCGGTCCCAGAAAAACAAATAAACTTGTGGAGACAATAAACGCGCTTCATCCTGACATCATTCTTTTTGCCGGTGATGTGGTAGATGAGGATGTTGGACCAGTCATCAGGCAAAACCTGGGTGAAAGCCTCAGGAAACTCAATGCCCCTTTGGGCGTTTATGCATCAACAGGTAATCATGAATATATTGGTGGAGCAGACCGATCGGTAAAGTATCTTGAGGATCATGGCGTCAAGGTCTTAAGAGATTCATCAGTGCTTATCAATGATCTGTTTTACATTATCGGACGCGAAGACCGTGACAAAAACCGTGCAGGTGGATCACGTAAAGAAATAGCCGATCTGATACAGACACTCGATAAGAATAAGCCGCTAATCATGCTCGATCATCAACCTTATAACCTTGAGAAAGCCACTCAAAACGGTATTGATCTGCAAATTTCAGGACACACCCACCACGGTCAGCTATGGCCATTTGGCTACATTACCAGGCGCATTTTTGAGCTTAGTCGCGGTTACCTTCAAAAAGGTGATAGCCATTTCCTTGTAAGTACCGGATTTGGCACCTGGGGACCACCCGTCAGAACAGGTAACCGGCCCGAAATTTTGGAGATAAACCTGGAATTCGAATAAGTTTGACCACCAGTCAACTCAATGTTGGGCACAAAAAAGAGGCTATCCATAAATAAAAAGTTTTCTCGCAAAGAGCGCAAAAAAGAAAGTACGCAAAGTTCGCAAAGAATTGACTATAAAAGCAATATACTTTGCGGTCTTTGCGTATTTCTTAGTGGAGCGATAGCTATCGCACTTTGCGTGAAATTTAAACTTCGGACAGCCTCGTTCGGGTTGGGTTTGTTATATTTATACAAGTCCTAAAACATGTTTAGTCACCGGCGTTAGGCTAGTCAACAGAGCTGGTCAGTGTAGAGTTGATGATACTTTGCTCCAGTTCACCTGATTCAATAAGCTTACTAATCTCCTTAAGCTCTTTAGTCATTTTAAGCTTGTTTGTAGGAATTGAACAATAAGCAACAACCCCCTCAAGGGCTGCCGCCTGTAACTCTGTTACTGCCGCTTCACCTTCTTCATCGAGGTAATTCATGGCATAATAAGCCATATACATCTCCAGAAGAGATTCCTGTTCTTCAAATACATTTTGCAGCAAAATATCTTGTGAATCAAGGGTCTCCAGCCATTGCTTAACATACGTGGCAGCAATTGTTCTCTGCTCATCTTTTTTATCATATCGTACTGCGGTTAAATAGCAGCAGCATTCCATGGCAGCTTCTTTTGCTTCTTCGTATTGCGCTTTATCCTCAAGGTCAATTTCATTGACATATGAAAAGTCTTGCGCCGTTGCTATCAAACCTGTCATTAACATCATCAGACCTAAACAATAATTTTTCATTATCCCTAATTAAATTTTAATAATTGAGTAACTACCAGATGAATACGCAAATACGGATAAACGTTTGATTTATTTTGACAAATAGACGCATCCGCCTGACAAAAGAAAAAAACCTGAGGATTAAATATGTAACCCCTAACAAACCAGATAGATATACTATTAAAATGGTAAACAGTAAAATCAGAACTGATAAACACCTGATTATTGCACTCGAAAAACCATATATTTGCATGATATTTGATGTAAAGCCGTCGTAAATATTTAACCATCGGACGTTCCAATGAATCACTATATACTAGTTGTTATTCTTGCTCTATTTTCATTCAATGCTCTTTCGCAAACTGTTCAGGTCAGAGATAAGCAAACGCATCAACCTCTTGAACTTGTTACTATCATTGCCCCATCTTCACAGATCAACACCATCACCAATATGAAGGGACAGTCTGAGATGAACGAATTTGAAGGCATTGATCACATTACTTTCAGGCTAATAGGTTACGAAACCATAGTAATAAGCTACAATGAATTAAAAGCAAATGGCTTTAATGTATATATGGAGCAGATCGAGCTTTCTTTGGATGAAGTGGTTGTATCGGCAACCAAATGGAAACAGGGTCGCCGTGAAACACCTTCTAAAATATCTGTTTTGAAGCCTAAGGATGTTAGTTTCTCCAATCCGCAGACTGCTGCTGATCTGATTGAGATGACAGGAGATGTATATGTTCAAAAAAGCCAGATGGGTGGAGGTAGTCCCATGATAAGGGGATTTGCCACTAATCGTGTACTTATCACTGTTGACGGAGTACGTATGAACAATGCCATATTCAGAAGCGGAAACATTCAAAACATCATTTCACTTGATCCTTTCGCAACCAATCGTGCCGAGGTAATATTTGGTCCGGGCTCTGTAATCTATGGCAGTGACGCAATAGGAGGTGTGATGGGTTTCTACACCTTTGAACCCATACAATCATATGACGATAAAAAACTATTTAAAGGTAATGCACTGACCAGGTATGCATCGGCTAATAATGAAAAGACAGGCCATTTCGACTTTAACCTTGGCTTTAACAAGCTGGCATCTTTTACTTCGGTTAGCTATTCTGATTTTGGCGATTTAACAATGGGTAGCAAAGGTCCGGCTGATTATTTGCGTCCTGAATATGTAAAGAGAATCAATAATGAAGATGTAATTGTTACTAACAGCGATGCTGAAGAGCAAGTACCAACAGCCTACAGCCAGTTAAACCTGATGCAGAAGTTTAAATACACACCGGATGAAAACTGGCAACTCAACTATGGATTTCATTATTCAGAATCGTCAGATGTTCCGCGCTACGACCGACTTATCATGTACGATGATAATGATGAGCTTAAATATGGCGATTGGTATTACGGCCCTCAAAAATGGGTAATGAACAACCTGAATATCCAGCACTCCGCCTCTAATGCGTATTTTGACCATATGCAACTCATTATAGCCCATCAGTTTTTTAAAGAAAGCCGTCATAATCGCAAACTTAACGAAGAGACTATAACGCGACGTACCGAAAAAGTGCATGCCATTAGTTTTAACCTGGATTTTGAAAAGCCATGGGAAGACAATGGCAAACTCTACTATGGTATTGAGTTTATCGGTAATACAGTTGGCTCTGACGGTTTATCAGAAAACCTGATCAACGGTAATATCTCTGATGCCGCTTCCCGTTATCCCGATGGTTCCAATTGGTTTTCTATGGCTATTTACAGCAGCTATCTTAAACACCTGGGCTCCAAAACAAATCTACAAGCCGGCTTACGCTATAATTACATCATCCTGAATGCTGATTTTGACAATACGTTTTACGACTTTAATTTCACCAAGGCAAACATTAATACCGGGGCACTAACAGGTAGTATTGGAATAATACACAATCCAAGTGAAAACTGGCAACTGAGCAGTTCCGTTTCAACAGGTTTCAGAGCCCCAAATATTGATGATATCGGTAAAGTGTTTGATTCGGAACCCGGGGCTGTTGTCATTCCAAATCCGGATCTGGAGCCTGAGTATGCAATAAATGGTGAGCTTGGGGCAGCTGTTGTGCTTGTTAAAAAGTGGAAGATTGATATGGCGGCCTATTACACCCACTTAACTAATGCAATGGTTCGTCGTGATTATCAGCAAAATGGAGAAGATTACATCATTTACGACGGTGAGCCAAGCAGAGTACAAGCAATTCAAAATGCCGCTAACGCCTATGTTTATGGTATCCAGGCTGGTGTTGAGTACAAGTGGAAAAATGGTTTTAGTGCATCATCACGCTTTAACGTCCAAAAGGGAGAAGAAGAACTGGAAGACGGCTCCTACTCCCCCCTTCGCCATGCAGCGCCCTGGTTTGGCAGCACACACATTAGTTACGAAAAGAAAAAAGTGAAAGTCGATATGTATGCTCAATATAATGGCGAAGTGGCTTTTGAAGATCTGCCGGAGTCAGAGCAAGGCAAAGCATATCTGTATGCCATGGATGCCAATGGTAATCCTTATTCCCCAGGCTGGACAACATTGAACTTCAGAGCACAGTATAACATTACCAATTCGACAACGATATCTGCAGGCGTTGATAATATTACTGATGAACGCTATAAAACTTATTCGTCGGGTATAGCCGCACCAGGACGCAATTATCTACTATCCTTGAAAGTATCATTGTAACAAGTGCCTCACATTGTTAATATCAATCATCATGATGTCCGTTCTTAACAAAGATCCGGACCCGCATTAATGCATTAACGTTAATTAATCACAAAATATAGCTTAGGACAAGCCTAATAGGATAGATTATCGAAAAAACGGTCTATCTTTGCGCCTCAGTAAAAATAAGGACCACTCCGGTCACTTTCGGTAGCACTTCGTAGCATAATGTAATTTGCTAAATCCGGGTAACAGCTGCAAGAACGTGGAGGCGGGTGGATAAAAAGCAGATTATGCAAACATTTAAAGAAACGGGACTTCCAGAGGAAATCCTAAGTGCTATTGGTGAACTTGGTTACGAAACACCTACACCTATTCAAAGCAAAACAATTCCTGAAATTCTTAATTACGGAAACGATCTTATTGCCTTAGCGCAGACCGGTACAGGTAAAACCGGAGCATTTGGCCTACCTGTTATTCCACAAATTGAGCGTGAATCGAAAAATGTACAGGCACTTATTTTGTGTCCTACACGTGAGTTGTGTCTTCAGATCACCAAAGATTTGAAGGATTATGCCAAGAATTACAGAGACTTATATATTACACCTGTTTATGGTGGTGCAGAAATAAGAACTCAGATTAAATCATTAAAGCGTGGTACCCACATTGTAGTAGGTACACCAGGGAGAATGAACGACCTGATCAACCGTAAAGCCATTGAATTGGGTGAAGTACGCTGGTTGATCTTAGATGAAGCTGACGAGATGCTTAACATGGGTTTTAAAGATGACCTGGAAAGCATTATGGCACAAACACCTGAATGGCGCCAGACATTATTATTTTCAGCTACCATGCCTCCTGAGATTGCACGTATGTCTAAAAACTACATGCAGGAGCCAGTTGAAATAAGCGTTGGTAAAAAGAATCAGGGTGCTGAAAAGGTAGACCACCATTTCTATATGGTTCAGGCACATGACCGCTACCGCGCATTAAAGCGTATTGTTGATGTCACTCCTGATGTATATGGTATAATTTTCTGCCGCACACGTCAGGAAACAAAAGACATTGCTGATAAGCTGATGGCCGATGGTTACAACGCTGATGCACTTCATGGCGACCTGTCGCAGGCACAGCGCGACCTGGTGATGCACCGTTTCCGCAAAAAACACCTGCAGTTATTAGTAGCTACTGATGTTGCAGCACGTGGTATTGACGTTAACGATCTGACGCACGTTATCAACTATAACTTACCTGATGATATCGAGGTGTATATCCACCGTAGTGGACGTACAGGACGTGCAGGTAAAGAAGGTGTATCTGTATCGATCATCCACTCCCGTGAAATGCACCGCATTAAGGCCATTGAGAAGATTGCTAAAAAAACATTTGTTCGTAAAATGGTTCCTAAAGCCGATGAAATTTGCGAAAAGCAATTATTCCACTTCCTGGATCGTGTAGGACAGACTGAGTTGGAGGAAACTTCACCGGTTAATGCCGTATTGCCTTCAGTATATGAAAAGCTGGCTGAAATGGACAAAGAGCAGTTAATCAAACAGTTTGTTGCTGCTGAGTTCAACCGCTTCATGGAGTATTATAAAGATGCGCCAGACCTTAATATCTACAAGGAAGAAGGCGGCAAAAGAGGCCGTGGCGACAGAGGTGGAGTTAAGTTTAGCCGTTTATTCCTGAACATCGGTAAGACAGACAAACTAACTTCAGGTGAAGTTATCGGTCTTATCAACAGTAACATGAAAGGTGTAACTGTTAAGATTGGTAAGATTGAATTGTTGCGTAACTTCTCGTTCATTGAGGTGGATAAAGAATATGAGCAGGAGCTGATTACCAAGCTAAACAAAGCCAAACTTAAAGGTAAGAAGGTAAGTCTTGAGGTTGCTTCGCCTAAACCAGCGCGAAGAAAGCATAAAAGAAGATAAGTTATTCGATATAGTGAAGAAAGCCGTTTAGAGATTCTAAACGGCTTTTTTTGTGCATATTGGTTTGTTGTTGAATGGACTATTCCTCTGGCTATCGGGGCATGGTCAAATAAAAAGGAAACCCTGGTTTCTAAAGAAGTAAGTAAAGAACAAACCAATGATTTAAATAAATAAAAAAGAATGAACCATGAATTACACGAATTACACGAATTGTGCAATCGCGTAGCGATTACTGTGGCGAAGCCATAATCCGTTAAATCCGATTACCCCAATGGCTATCGGGGTACACGAATTATTGACTGGACCATTTGATTATTGTTACAACTAATCGCTTCGCGATTAGATAATCCGTGTAATCCGTGTAATCCTTGGTCAAAAAAAAGAAAACGGTGGTTTTAAGAGTGGCAAAATATAACACAAACCAATGATTTAAATAAATATAAAAGATTGAACCACGAATTACACGAATTACACGAATTGTGCAATCGCGTAGCGATTACTGTGGCGAAGCCATAATTCGTTAAATCCGATTACCCCAATGGCTATCGGGGTACACGAATTATTGACTAGACCAATTTGATTATTGTTACAACTAATCGCTATGCGATTAGATAATCCGTGTAATCCGTGGTCAAAAGAAAGAAAACCGTGATTTCAAAGGAAGTAGTTATAGTACAAACCAATGATATAAATAAAAAAGATTGAACCACGAATTACACGAATTGTGCAATCGCGTAGCGATTACTTTGGCGAAGCCAATAATCCGCTAAATCCGATTACCCCAATGGCTATCGGGGTACACGAATTATTGACTGGACCATTTGATTATTGTTACAACTAATCGCTAAGCGATTAGATAATCCGTGTAATCCGTGTAATCCGTGGTCAAAAAAAAAGAAAACGGTGGTTTTAAGAGTGGCAAAATATAACACAAACCAATGATTTAAATAAATATAATCAAGAACATTGGTACAACTCTGAGCCTAAAGATTGAATTTGCCATCAGTAAAGCCGATATTGTTATATAGAAACCAATTCAAAATAAAACGCATGCATATACTAATTACAGGCACCAGCTCTGGCATTGGTCATGGACTGGCACAAGAGTACCTGGCGCGAGGTGCTAAAGTGTGGGGAATCAGTCGGCGTATTGCCGATGATCTGGCAGGCGAAGCCAACTTTCATCACCTGCAGCTGGATGTAACCAACCATAAGGCGGTAATGGAGAAACTACCGGCATTTTTAGATGAGTGTAAACGCATCGATATGCTTATTCTCAATGCAGGAGTACTCGGGCCTGTCAAGTGGATGAGTGAAGTCAATACCGAGGCTATGCAAAAAGTGATGGATGTCAATGTATGGTCAAATAAGGTATTGCTTGACTTGCTTTTCAGCCTCGGGAAAGACATTCGTCAGGTGGTAGGCATGTCAACCAAGGCGTCACTGCGCAGCACCCCGGGCTGGGGGCCATACGCGGTATCGAAAGCAGCGCTTAACATGCTGATGAATGTATATGCGAAAGAGCATCCCGACACCCATTTTATTGCATTTGCCCCGGGGTTGGTGGACAGCGAAATACAGGAAACCATCTGGAACATTAAGGAAACGGACAAATACCCGGCCGTTGAGCGCTTACAGCAAGCGCGCTATACCGAAGATATGCCTGACTCGAGAGCAGCTGCCGCAAATCTGATCCGGGGCATGGAGAAAGCCCGGGAAATGGAAAGCGGTGCATTTGCTGATGTGCGTGAGCTATGAATGATGAATGCTTAGCGATGCATTGACCAATTAAAATAAGACTATGGCAAGAAAAGTAAAACGGCAGTTAAGTCTACTGGAGGTAATTAGCGTTTCCTCGGGTGTAATGATCAGCTCCGGCTTGTTTATCTTGCCAGCCATTGCCTATACCCAGGCCGGCCCTGCCATGATACTCTCTTATATCATTGCCAGCCTGATGATTATTCCAACCGTTTTATCAAAGTCTGAATTGGTTACTGCCATGCCCGTTACAGGAGGCATTTATGTCTTTGCCGATCGCAGCATGGGACCTATGATGGGAACCATTGGAGGATTGACAGCCTGGATATCCCTGGCATTTAAATCAGCTTTTTCATTACTGGCCATGGGAATCTTTGTGATTCTGCTGAAACCGGATATCACAGAGGTACAAATGAAGATCATTAGCGTGAGCTGGTGTTTGATCTTTACAGCCCTGAACATTAAAGGCGTCAAATTTTCGGGTCGCTTCCAAACCATAACAGTGCTTATTCTGTTTTTTATTCTGTTTCTGTACATCCTTGTCGGGGCATTTTATGTTGATACCAATAGGTTTATCCCCTTTGTACCCAACGGAACCGATTCTGTTTTTGTGACTGCAGGATTAATATTTATTGCTTTTTCCGGCACCACGAAAGTAACCGCAATAGCAGGTGAAGTTAAAAACCCGGGGCGTAATCTGCCCCTTGGCATCTTTTCTTCATGGGGTATTGTTTCAATATTATATGTGGCCGTTGTTTTTATAACAGTTGGTATTCTTAATCCTGATGAATTAAGCTCTACCTTCACTCCCATATCCATTGGAGGAGGCACTATCATGGGACGGTTCGGTATCGTCATCATGACCTTTGGTGCTTTACTGGCTTTCATATCAACCGGTAATGCCGGTTTGCTGGCTGCTTCGCGTAATCCTCTGGCCATGGGAAAAGATGAATTATTACCCAACATTTTCACCCGGCTGACAAAAAAGGGAACACCTGCCGTTGCCATACTGTTTACCTCGGCAATTATGATTTCGGTTATTCTGTTTCTCGATATCGAAACATTTGTCAAAACCGCTTCGGCCCTAAAACTGGTTTTGTTCATCATTGCCAATGTGGCTTTGATCTTTATGCGTGAAGCCAATATCAACCATTATCGCCCTAAATATATCTCACCTTTTTACCCCTGGGCCCAGATCATTGGTATCATTTGCTATGTATTTCTACTTTTTGAACTGGGTACAATGCCCTTGTTGCTTGTTGTCGTCTTTATTGCCAGTGGTGTCGCCTGGTATTTTATATACGCCCATGGACGCATAAAAAGAGAATACGCATTACTACATTTAATAGAGCGTTTAACAGGCATAAGAACAACCGATCAACTGCTTGAAGAAGAACTAAGGGAAATACTGGTTGAAAGAGATGGAACGACCCCCAAGTGGTACGGCAAACTCATTAAACAGCAAACGGTGACAGTACTTGATCCAACATTTACACCTGACAGCTTTGCTCAACTTGCAGCTAACCTGCAGTATGAAAAGCTTAAAACAGACCAGGAAGAGCTAAGTAATCTGATTATCAAGAGACTCAATAGTCCCGACTGTATCATTACCAAGGGAGTGGCCTGCCTGTCTATTCCTGTCAAGGGGCATCGAAAATTTGACCTGATGCTCTATAAATCATCTACGGGTATTGACGCGGGTCATTCAAGCCCCTTGCATGCTATTTATATCATAGCCTATTCTAAAGATGAATGGAACCTGCAGCTCCATACCCTCAAGAGGCTTATTGAGACAAGTAATTCACCTGAATTTAAGTTTCAATGGCAACAGGCTGAAAGTAACAAACAGCTCATCAAACTCTTATTGCAGCACAACTCATACCAGGGATCGAAATGAATATCTATTCCTGACAAATCTCAAATCCTGATTACAAATAACTTCTTAACTTAGTCGGAACGAAAAACGCGACAAATAAACAGTTTAATAATAAATCAATTTTATCATGAAACACATTGCTTTTATAGCAGCTGTTGTCTTTTTTTTAGGAGCGTGTTCTACTCCACAAAAAACTGATAAAGAGGCAACTTTCACCAACCGCAATTTAAAGGTTGACAGTGAAATTATGACACCCGAAGTACTTTGGTCATTTGGACGTGTAGGTAGCGTAGCCGTTTCACCTGACGGAGAAACAATTGCTTTCACTATCTCCTACACGAAAATTGAAGAGAATAAGACCTACTCTGATATTTACACCATGCCAGTGGCAGGAGGCGAATTCAAGCAAATAACATCAACTAAAGGTGGTGAATTTGAAGTTAGCTGGCGTCCTGACGGAGCTAAAATAAGCTATTTATCTGCCGCATCAGGAGATGTTCAGCTATGGGAAATGAATCCGGACGGAACGCAGAACAAGCAGGTAACAAAAATTGAAGGTGGTATTGAAGGATATAAGTACTCGCCGACTATGGATAAACTGGCTTACCTGAAAAGTATCAAACTTGATAAAACGGTTCACGATCTTCATCCTGACCTGAAATATGCGGACGCCCGCATTGAAGATGATCTGATGTATCGTCACTGGGACCATTGGGTTGATCCAACATACACACACGTACACTACATCAAATATGCCAATGGCGCTACAGTAGGTAAAGGCACCGACATTATGGAAGGTGAGCGCTACCATTCACCAAATAAACCTTGGGGTGGCATGGAGCAGATCAACTTCTCTCCTGATGGTAAAAACATTGCGTATACCAGTAAGAAGAAAGTGGGTATGGAAGCTGCTTTCTCAACCAACAGTGATATCTATGTATATAACATAGAGGCTGGCAGCACTAAAAACTTCACCGAGGGTATGATGGGATATGATATTGCCCCTGTATATTCTCCTGATGGTAAATACCTGGCCTGGGAAAGTATGGAACGCGATGGGTATGAAGCAGACCAAAACCGCTTGTTCATTATGGACCTGGCCACTGGCGACAAAAAGGATTACACAGCTGATTTTGATCAGAATGTGCACGGTTTAACATGGACACCAGACAGCAAACACATCTATTTCACAAGTGAGGACAAAGGATCGAAAGAGATTTTCCGCTTTGACATGGCTGATGAGAGTGTCTCTCAGGTTACTGATGGCATTCACAACTATAACTCAGTGGCCATTGCTGCCAATGGTTTGATCGCTACACAAACATCAATGAAGCATCCTACAGAAATTATTAATGTCAATGCTGAAACAGGTGAAGGAACCAATATCTCTAAGGTTAACGAGCCATTGTTGAGCCAGTTAAAAATGGGTGATGTTGAAAAACGATGGATCAAAACCACTGATAACAAGGAGATGTTGGTATGGGTAATATATCCTCCTAACTTCGATAAGAACAAGAAATACCCTGCACTGTTGTATTGCGGTGGTGGTCCTCAGAGCATGGTAAGTCAATTCTGGAGCCTTCGCTGGAACTTCCAGATGATGGCTGCTAATGACTATATTATCGTTGCGCCTAACCGTCGTGGTTTACCTGGTTTTGGCCAGGAATGGAACGAACAGATCAGCGGTGATTACGGTGGTCAGAACATGAAAGACTACTTCTCGGCAATTGACGCTGTAGCAAAAGAGCCTTTCGTTGATGAAAATCGCCTGGGTGCGGCCGGTGCCAGCTATGGTGGTTATTCTGTATACTGGTTAGCCGGTAATCATAAGAAGCGTTTTAAAGCATTTATCTCTCACTGTGGTATCTTTAACTTTGAACAGATGTACAGCACGACTGAAGAGATGTTCTTTGTTGACTGGGATTACAAAGGCAACTATTGGGATAAAAGCAATAAAACTGCCATGCGCAGTTATGCCAACTCACCACATAACTTCGTGAAAAACTGGGATACTCCTATGCTGGTTATTCATGGTGCTAAGGATTTCCGTATTCCTTATACACAGGGAATGGGTGCTTACAATGTGGCTAAGATGCGTGGTGTACCTGCACGTTTCTTATATTTCCCGGAAGAAAATCACTGGGTATTACAGTGCCACAATGGTATTTTATGGCAACGTGAATTCTTCCGTTGGCTTGATACCTATCTGAAGTAAAACTTAGGATTAAGATATAGTATTAAAGAAGAGGCTGTCCGTAAATAAAAAGTTTTCTCGCAAAGAGCGCAAAAAGAAAGTGCGCAAAGTTCGCAAAGAATTGATTGAAAAAGCAATATGCTTTGCGGTCTTTACGTATTTCTTAGTGGTGCGATAGCTATCGCACTTTGCGTGAAATTTAAACTTCGGACAGCCTCTTTGTTTTTTCATAGAGATTATTGCTCTACCTCATAGTTCAAGCAAGCTTGACTCTGGCCTCACTTATGGCAATAATTGGTATTGTTGCAAAAGAAAGAATCCCCTGATAGCTACCGGAGGTCTGTCAAAACTATCGTTTTGGGTGGTGAAAAGAACCTATTGTTTAGTTTGCAGTGAGTAATTAACTTTCAATCACCTTAATCAAATATACCATTTCCAATCAATCGTAACGCCGTAGCAGAAGTTTCATCTTTGTTATTTGTTGTTACATTGATAAGGCAGAATGGTTTTTCACCTTTCAATGTAGCGATTCGCCACTCCAGCTGACTGATGGAATGCGTTGTTCCATTGCTATACCACCAGCACGAATACAAAGGAGCCGTATCTTGTTTGTGCAACTCAAATGTATATACAGAATGAGCTCCCAAAACCCTGATTGATTCATTCTTTATTTCATATCCACTGCCACGCCAACAAATAAATGGATTATGGTCAGACCCTAACATAAATGCAGGAGGTTTAACATAGATCAAGGCTGAGGAATTGATAAACTTCTGCACTCCATCTTTGCTTTCACTTTTGTTGAAGCCCTCGATGGATATAGAGCCAGAATCAAATGTTGAATGCAGTACGTTTGTCTGAACAGCATAGCTGCCTGTTACCAGAAGAGGTAAAAGAACGATAACGACCATGTACTTTTTGTGAATTGAATCCTTAGTTGTGTTTTGAAGAGAGTACAGGCCCTGGCTATATGATCCTATTATAAACAATGGAATGCAACAATTCAGTGCAAAAAGCAAAACTCCAATAAGTTCATGTAATGTATTACCTGGCATTACCTGTAAAACGACAGTCAGTATGATACGGTTCAGGTTTGTCAATATCACAAATAGCAAAGTGATCAACATAAAACAAAGAATAAACGGAGTGCCCGGACGCTTCTTATATCTTTTAGCAAAAAAAGCTAAAACAAATACAGCGAAGACCAAAGCCGAACTGATCATATTCAATCCCAGGCACTCCGGTGCCACAGTAAAAGCCACATCTTTAACAGTGATACAGTTCCCAACTACACTTATGTCCTGCATAAATTGGGATAATAGGTAACCTGCAAGCCTGGTTAACTCCAAACGCAGGGGAAAACTAAATACACTCAGCAGATATTTTATGGCAGGGGTGGTTATTAATCCTAGGCCCAGGGATAATAATCCTGGACGATAATGGGTAAATGACAAGCAAGCAAGAACGGCGTTGCAAACACCAAAATAAAGCAAGCTGAATACATTAGTAAGATAGAACGTGATTATAAAAATGGCAGAAATCAGGGCGAATAATAATGGATTATACCATCTGCCACCTTTTGTTAATGTAAAAGGCAGAACTAATAAAAACAAGCTTTGCTCAAAGCGTAATCCTCCAAAAGTGTTGAATTTGGAAATGGCCAGTATGAATGTTATCAAAGCTGCGGCAAAACCAAGCCATTGATTATCTTTGGTCAGCCAGGCAAAAAAGTTCTGCATTTTGTTGCTGAAAAACAGTTCCTTATCTACCAAACACCGTAAAGACTTCATGCTCATCATCGATCGTATATTTTTCAATTGAAAAAAGTTTAAAAAAGGGTGGCTGTTACCTACTATCTGTATTTGATGTAAACTGTGCAAATAACAATACCGAGAATAATGATAAGCGCCCATTCACCGGGTTCCGGAACGGCCCCGGAATCATTTAAGTTGGCATTTCGAAGACTATTCTCATTTTCATTTATGCCAAAACGTTCATAATCCTTTTGAGTCTCGAGAACTATTAAACTGGATACAGGGCTTACAATGAAGGCCTCATTACATAATGAATAAACCGTTTCCGGAATTTCAGCATCCTGCTGAAGAAAGAGGTGACCTGCTTCCTGCATCAGTGTATGATAGTTATAGAGACGTAAAAGATGGGAAGGAGCTGATACTGATTGCTGTTCTTTATCGTTATTGACATCCACCTGAACGATTGACATCCCTGAGACGGGTATATTCACACCTTCCTTATGATACAGCGGATTATTATACCAGGATTCGATATTCAAGCTCTTAACCTGCTCTAAGCTGAAGCTGTTACATTCAACGATCTTATATTGTTCAAGAGCAGTAATGTACGGTGATTTTTGACGATCAATAACAAGAGTCGCGATTGGCTTGTTATATCCTGACATATAATTAAGCAATTGATTGTGAAATTCAGATCCTTTAAGCTCCGATGGTATTGGTGAGTTCTGGTAGCCTTTAGTGATCAGTAATGCAGTAGATGGATTCGCTATGTGAAAGACCGGAAAAATGGAGAATGATCTTTTCATCTGCGCCCCGAGTACATCATTCATATTGCTTTTACTCAATAGTATCATTTTACCATCATAGAAATAAACAGGGGTGTTACCTGCTTGCTGCAGAATTTCCTTAACCTCGTTTTTATGCCACGAGTTATTGATATCAAGATAGATGGCTTCTGGTTTCAAACCACCTTTATACTTCAATGGGCGAAGTTGCCATGCCTTATTATTGAACGTAAATTGACTATCAGATAGCTGTTTAACTGGAAAAGAGCAGGCCCATTCATCTACAGGCATGCCTGAATAGATAAACTGACCTGGTTTTTCTTCATCAAAATAATGAGGCATTTCAATATCTTCAAGCTCTCCAATTACTTTTACATGGATGATTTCATCAGCTTTACTATTGTCAGGCCCTAGTACCTTCATATTAGAAAAGCTCAATCGATCATCACTTTGCATTAAAGGAACTGTAAGGCCTATTTTTACACGCCGTGGCTCCTGGGGAGTGCAGGGAAATATGGTTGCACTTAAACGATTTCCCTCCTGCCAGTGCAATACGACAGGATCCCTTCGCTCCCTTCCGACTATTGTTTTATAGGCATTGGTCGCTTTTTTACGGGTGGTAAGTCTTGACTTTTCTTCTTTCCCATCTATCCATAATGATAACGACGAGGCAACAGCTCCTTCGGGCAGGTAAAAGGTAAATAATGCTTCCTGCTGACTTCTTTCCCAATGATGAGTATTGGTGATCCAGAACGTCTTTTCAAAATAAGCCATCCGGAAGTCAGGATAAATACGCACATCCATTAATTCCTTACTAACATGCAAGTTCCTGCCAGACCATAATTTTTCATAGGCATAGTGCCGTGTACCCGCACTGGCAGATAAAATATTAACCTGCTCCTCGTTAGTTAGTGGTAAGGGTTCGCAAAACAAGGCTGCAGCAGCTACCAGTGGATCATGCTCTCTGATCTCGGAATAAGAACCTCTATCAAAACCGAAGCCCCACCAATCTCCTGAAATTTCCTCATAGAGCAGACCACGACCAATCACTCGCTTCGTCCAGAATTCTGATGTGCATTTTTGCGCGTATGAAACCCATTCGGGTAAATTATTATCATCATTTAGTACCAGGTCTCTTTGCACATTCTTTATGGCATTCGAATGATTCATAAAGAGACCTGTATAAATTAAGACACATATGAATCCTGTAACAAAACCAGATAAGATAAATGGCAACTTTGCATTTTTGCACTTCCTGTTGAAAACAGACACAATGGATACAATCAGCAACATAAGAGGAACAAGCAGGTGAATGGAGATACCAAGCAGAATGACTCCAATTATTGCTATGGGAATGAGTGGCACTAGAACAACTGTGTAATATATAAACAAAAGAATTCCAATACCAAATACGAAAGAACTTGTTTTTTTCAGCCATTCAGGTATTAAGTTTTCCATAGCTATCAGAATAAAGGAGGTGAGTGTAGCAACCAGCAACACCTTTACCCATAATGGTGTTAGTGCAAAAACATGCATGTCTTTGTTTAAGGTAAAGCAGCTTACCAGCAAAAGAGAAAGTAATATATGCCAATTGAGTCGGGGTCTTACAAACATGAAGAAGTTTGTTTTCTTCGGTCGATCGGCAAATGATAGAAAAAAGTAAATTATAGCTATGGCAAAAATAAGCAATGATGCTCCTTCAAGATTGCCATTTGATTGGGGAACATAGTGATATATTACCATGGAAACAGGTAATAGAATCAGCCCGAAGATTTGAGTGTTTGTCAGTACAGTTTTCATATTTCATATATTAAAAGTACTCTGTATTTCAAAGTAGATGATTAAAAAAAATAGTTTTAGCGAAGAGCTACTTACCGATTGAATTGCTGAAACAATGGAAATAGCCAAATGAACCTGGTATGCATACGCTTGTCATGATATTTTCATTAGAAACTCCTGGTATGCCTTTAAGCATAAGATATTCTTTAATGCTTATCACTATTGACCTCATAATAGCGGATGATCTAATTGTTCTCATAATTTCTTGCTCTAATTGTTAGTTTGTAAAGTACTTTGCATTTCAAAGTAAGCGATTAAATTTATATAATCCAATTAGAATAAAAACTATTGCAAAATCCATGTGTATAAGAAAGAGGGAAAATACATCTGTAAAAGCCTGGTGGACAGGATTAAGCCAAAGCTTGTCTCTAAGGGGTTAACTAATCAACAATGATATTGATTGAGTTTGCCTTACCAGGCAGGTATCCTTTTTCTTAGAGATTATTGTTCTGCCCGGCATAGTTCAAGCAAGCTTGACTCTGCCCTCACTTATGGCAATAATTGGTATTGCTGCAAAAGAAAGAATCCCCTGATAGCTACCGGAGGTCTGTCAAAACTATCGTTTTGAGTGGTGAAAAACAGGCTATTACTGAGTTTAGCAGAGCAAGTAATAGCCAGATCCGTGCAATCAGTGCTTAGCTTTTAAAGCTGTGAAACAATACCGATGGAAGTAATCCTTTAGATTGTTGGATTTGTGCTGAAATCATTAAGAATACGCTATTCATAATGATTCCGCGGTAATAATAAACTGCCGATCACACATCTTTTAATGCTGGTGTTTTAAGTACCTCTACATCCCACCCTGCTAAAGAAGCTCCTGCATTGTATGCACTCTCCAAAAAATCGAGCACATCCTGTCTAGGGTCCTGAGCGTTTCTGACATCTTCATACCTGAGAAATGCCATGGGACTGCCATTACTGTCAACCCAGTTGGCTGACGACGGCATTAGTGTTTGCTTGTCAATACCATCGGGAGACGGATACGTGTAGGAATAATAAGCTGGCTCCTGTACTGTTTCATCCCCGGCCCAGAAGCCAAAACTTATCTGTTCATGCGAATAAGCATCGCGGTCAGAGATACGAACTGATTTATCCATTGGCTCCAGCTTTTTACCTGAGAAGCGCGTAACCGCCAGATCCATGTGATGCCAGTAGATCTGTACCGGGCATGTTTTACCGTAGAATCGCCCGCTAAACTCCTGGAATATGGAATTATTCCATTGCATCAATTTCCAAAATCGTTCTATATCATCCCATTCAAATGTATTGTAATGCACAAGATTCTTAAAGGGCTGGTCAATTCCCATGTCATAGGGCTTTTCCACAAACTTTGGAGATAATCCCAATTTCGAAAGCTGTTCCATGTATTGCCCGTAAAATTGTGCTATCGACAATCCGTTTTGCAGACTGACCTCTACCCTTTTTCTTTCACTGTGATTGATCACAACAGCCTTGTTTATGATATCTAATTCGATCTCAAGGCTGCATGTGCCTTCGTTGACCGGAATGGTATAAGTACTAAAACCGCGGGACGATACATACAGTGTAATAAACCACCAGTGATTCTTGCGTGAGGTTAAGCCCAAACGGGTTTTACCGATTATTTGAAGAACCAGGTGAAGATAGGTCCTTGAATCGGTCCATGATGCATATGGAAGCTGAGGAAGTTTTACCGGTGTCATACTAAGCTATATTTATTCCTTTCAATACTAATTCTTTCCAGGCGGGGTGCTTCTTAAGGTAGCCCGCTACAAAGGGACATAAGGGCACTAAAGTCAAATCCTTTTGTTTGATATCGACCAGAGCCTGCAGCAACATACGCGATCCAACTCCTTTTCCTTCCAGTTCTGCTGGCACTTCTGTGTGGGTTAAATAGATGGTACCCTTTGCCTTTATGTATTCAATAAAGGCCGTTTTTCCTTCAAGCTGCAATTCGTACCTCTTTTTCTCTTCATTCTCACTAAAAACACCAGACTTTTCATCCTTGTTGAAGTAATAGCTTAAAGCGCGTGACGGACAGGCGTCGATCTGCCTGACCAACTGCTCTGTTTTGGCGTTATGTTGTTTTATCCAGGGCTTTTCTTTGGGATTATAAACTTCGGGTAATGACTTAACACAAACACCCGAATGGGTGCACTTGTCAGGTTGCCAAACTATTGTTAACTCGCCATTGGAATACTCTTTTTCCATCTTTCTCAGTTTATGGTGTACAAATATGATCCAGTAAGAATCAGGGATAAAAGATCAGGTATACCAGGTATCTATATGCAAGGGACAAATGACCGCCTGCTACAAAAAACTAACACAGGATTGTTTTAAAAGTTTAGTAAGGAGGATTGATACTCTAAAAATTAAATTCACGAATATTTTGGGCAGCTCCCACCCTTTTAAGGCATTCAGTGATTAATTCAGAAACTCTGGAAGTTGGAATTAGTGTATAAGCGTGAACAGTTCCAATTTCGTCCTTTTTAGAAGAATCCCATTCGTATTCAGTTCCATAATCATCGATAATGATTGATTCTCCTTCAAAAATATCCTGCCATTCCACTCGCTGAATTAAGGTTTTCAAAAACTTAAGGTCTTTAAGCATAACTCAACAATTCCCCAATTTAGTACCTCGACAATTCGACAATTTGGCAACTCGACAAAGAGGTGAGCGGTGAGTAATGAGCGGTGCACTATCACGGAGTACCAAGCACTAAAAGACCATTAGATCATGCAATTGTTTATTAGTTTAAAAGTTTATCTGTTTAACTCATCATAGTGTTACCAGAGGATGTCCGAAAATAAAGTTTCACGCTAAGAACGCTAAGAATCTCGCAAAGGCCGCAAAGTGTAAAATATTACTTTTCAAAACTTTGCGTTCTTTGCGATGTTTTACTTTGCGCATTTGGCGAGAAATGTTAATGTTTTTGTACACCCTCCTTTAAGCAAAACTCAACAATTCTTCAATTTAGCAATTCGACAACTCGACAAAGAGGTGAGCGGTGAGTAATGAGCGGTACACTATTTAGGGAGTACCAAGCACTAAAAGACCATTAGATCATGCGACTGTTTATTAGTTTAAAAGTTTATCGGTTTAACTCATCATAGTGTTACCAGAGGATGTCCGAAAATAAAGTTTCACGCTAAGAACGCTAAGAATCTCGCAAAGGCCGCAAAGTGTAAAATATTACTTTTCAAAACATTGCGTTCTTTGCGATTGCATTACTTTGCGCATTTGGCGAGAAATGTTAATGTTTTTGTACACCCTCCTTTAAGCATAACTCAACAATTCCTCAATTTAGCAATTCCTCAACTCGACAAATAAAACAAATACTCCATAAATACCCCTCTAACCCGCACCAAATAAAGCATAGAATTACACAAGGCTTCTATTTAACATAGGTGAAAAATACTAATTTTCCCCATACAATATGGGGAAAACTACTACCTCGCGAACCATTTCGAGTATCTAATTTTGCAACAGTGACTTTTTAAACAACAGTCCGTGTAAAACAGATGCTATTGAAAACAAATGCACAACATATAATTTATTTAGCAAGCCAATTAAAACCTATTGGAAGTGTGACAAATTATTTTAAACACACACACACACACACACACACACACACAGCCTAAGCCCACCCACCCGCTTTTAAATAAGAGTAAATATATAAAGTTTAAGTTTAGATGTAGCCAAAGGCCACCGGTAATTCATTTTGCCGCGTGGCCTTTCCTGTGCTTATACTATCGGTCGTTAACACGACTCAGAGCCCCTCCTGATTGGGCCATTGCCCCAGTTGTCAGTCGACAATAAAATGAATACAAACAATAACTAGTAACAATATACCTATGAATTACTTTTTGAAAGAGAATAAACTGACCGAAGAAGATAACTATTCGGCACGCGTGCAAGTTGTGAAAAGCCACGACCTTGATGGCATTATTGACCTAATACTCGACAGGCGCCATGTACTAAGCCGTACCGACCTGGTAGCCGCTTTCGACATCTTTTTTCAAACCGTTAAGGGCTGCATCACCCGTGGCGAGGGCATTAACCTGCCGTTGTTTAACCTGGGCTACTCCATATCGGGTGTGTTTGATGATGACGATGACATGTTTGACCCCGAGCGCCATCGTATTAAGGTCAACCTTAACGATGGGGTATTAATTACCGAGGCCATTCAGCAAATTAAGCCGGTTAAAACCGATACATCTGACACCGATCCGCTAATAAGGCACTTTATCGATGCCAAAACAAACACTACCAACGATATTGCAACTTCGCAAAGTTTGTTTGAGATAAAAGGAACACGCCTGAAAATAGGAGGTAATGACGCTTCGGTAGGTTTGTTTTTTGTGGCCCAAGACGGCACCGAAACCAAAGTTGAATTGCTGGTCAACAATACGAGCAAAAAGCTGATTGGGCAATCGCCTGAGCTGGACGCGGGCACCTATCATTTGCGCCTGCGCACACAAAGCTCAAGCAGTAATCATTTTACCATTGAACCCAAAGAGCACACCTCGGCATTTACTCTTACGGTTACTTAATTGAGCATTACCACGACTTGGTATACAGGCATACCACGACTTGGTATGTATGCTTACCATGACTTGGTATGTATGCTTACCACGACATGGTATGCAGGCTTACCACGACGTGGTAATACTCACCGGGTGACTTTTACTCTGTAACAGTCACCCGCTTAATAAAAGCCACCCTTAACTCTTTTCTTGTATAATCACCTAGTTAACAGCTAATAATGACGAAACTTTACCTTAGCATAACACTACTGTTTTTGATAAGCCTTAGTGCCTTTGCGCAAGAACCTTTTATTACCACCTGGGCACCAGCCGGGGGTACCATTACCATACCTCTAACTGGAAGTAGCAACTTTTACGATATTGAAATTTTAGATGCCAATGGTAATACATTGCAAACAGCAACAAATCAAAGTCGCTCTTTCGTATCAAATAGTATTGATGCCAGCTATGCTACCGTTACTGTAAAAATAACTGCTAATACGCTAAGGATATGGTTTAATAATAGTGGCGATAAAAACAAGATAAGAAGCATTGAACAATGGGGCGATGCTCAGTGGGTAAGTATGGGCAGAGCATTTTATGGCTGTAAATACTTAATATGTAATGCTACCGATGTTGCCAATGTAAGCAATGTTAGTGATTTTAGTTATGCATTTTGTAACGCCAGCTTATTCAATGGCGATTTAAGCCAGTGGAATGTTACAAAGGCAACAACGTTAAGCTATATGTTTTCAGGGGCTAGTTCATTTAATAGTAACCTAAACCAATGGGATGTAAGCAATGTTATGTATCCTGAATTTATGTTTTGGGGGGCAAGTAGCTTTAATGGTGATGTGAGTTCCTGGAATACTAAAAAATTTACTAAAATGCAAGGCATGTTTGGTTATGCCAGCTCATTTAACGGCGACCTGAGCCAATGGGATATAAGCTCTGTAAAATATAGCATGGGAGCTGCAATGCTACAAATGCTGGATTACACAGCTATGAGTACCGAAAACTATGATAATTTTTTAATGAACATGAATGATCAGGTGCAGAATGGTTCTTCAAGTGTTAATATTGTATTATCTGCCGATGGTTTAACATATTGTAAGGCAAAAGATGCTAAAGAGCAATTAAAAGCCGCAGGATGGCTCATTGCTGATGGAGGTACCAATGCACCCGAGCATTTGAGTATAAACGATACTCGCATAACAAGCTGTAGTAGTACAACACTTGATATAAGCAAAATTATTAATCCTGAAACCCTTACGGCAAGCGGCATGGCAAGCATAGCAGAAAACAGCTACCATGTGGTGGGCCAAAGTGATGCTATTGCCAATGCTTCAGCTTTTAGTTTAAGTGACTATGACAATGACAGTCATATTAAAATAGGTTTTGAGGTAAGCGAAGAGCATTGTGCACAGCAGGTCAACGATAAAAGCTACCTTCATGTATTAGTATACGATGACTACCAGCTCAATGATAAAACAATAGATGTGTGTGCCGATACCTATCCGCTTATCAACCTGTACGAATTAATGGGCTACTATGGCGATGGCACATGGGAATTTAAAGAAGGAACCGATGCAGGCAGCGCAGGCAACAACGACATTAGCAGTTTGCCCTTGGATGCCTTTAATAACTCGGGCGATTACATGCTTGATATCCGGGACCTGGCAGGGCATGTAAGCACGCCGGGGTCTTTACAGTTGGTATTTGAATACACACCCTCTGATGACGAGTGCCTGAGCAATGCAGCCACCGATGAAATAAGCCTCACCATCAACTGGGATGTAATAGATTACACCATTAGTTTTGATACAGATGGCGGCAGTAGTGTTGATGATATTACATACAACCTGTTAAGTAATGATGTGGATTTATCATCAGTAACATCTACCAAGGATAACCATATCTTTAAAGGCTGGCAAATGCCCGATGGCAGCACTGTGAGCAGCATTGGGTCAGACACCCAAAGTAATATTACCTTAACAGCCACATGGCAACTGCAAGAAGATTACACCATAACATTTGATGCCAACGGCGGTAGCGAAGTAGCATCTATTACCTATACCGGGCAGGATGAAGATATAGACTTAGAAACCCGTGCCGTAACTACCTGGTATGGCTATGACTTTAAAGGCTGGCAAAACCCTGATGGTAATATTGTAAGGGTTTTTCCGGTATCTGAAAAAAAGGATATTACCCTTACCGCACAGTGGGAAGAAGCTACCGACGGCACCATAACAGATGATGATGGCAATACTTATAAAACCATAAAAATAGGTGATCAATGGTGGATGGCTGAGAACCTGCGCACCACAAAGTATAACGACGGCAGCAGTATACCTCTGATAACAGATAACAGTAGTTGGGGAAATAGAACTACCCCTGCCTATTGCTGGTATAATAATGATAGGAGTACTGCTGTAGCAAATAACTACGGAGCTCTATACAACTGGCATACGGTAAATACTGGTAAACTTTGCCCTGATGGTTGGCATGTGCCTACCGATGCTGAGTGGCAAACGCTTGAGATGCATTTGCGTATGTCGGGTTCAGATGCAAACAGCACTGATTGGCGTGGTACCAATCAGGGTTCACAGCTTGCCGGTACTGCCAGCTTGTGGGATAGCGGAAGTCTCACTACCAACTCCGGCTTTGGTTCCAGTGGCTTCAATGCTCTTCCGAGCGGCAACCGCCGTTTGTACTACAATTTCAACTACGAGGGCAGCCACTGCGACTGGTGGAGTAGTACGCAGGGCAGTAGTAGCAGGGCCTACCGCCGCAGCCTGTACTACCTCAACACGGGCATTTACCGCAGCATCAACTATAAGTTGAACGGCTACTCTGTTCGTTGTGTCAAGGATTAAAACTAATTAGGCTTTAAACGAGAAAGGATAAACTCCGCTATCATACCCAAAAGCAGGTGTGGTAGCGGCACAGGAACTTTATTAATACGAGTTATCAGCTCCATTTATTTTTAGTGTTTCATATCGTGGAGTCTGGGGGGTAGTGGTAAGTTAGGGCAAAACTACCCCCTTTTTGATTAAACCAGTCAGTTTAAACTAAATACTTAAATAATGAATAAACTAATTACCATATTACTATGCTTAACAGCCATAGGGTCAGGCACCCTTAAGGCACAATACACGCTAAGCATTAACGATGTTGAGTTTGACACATCAACAGGTACAATTACCAACTATATCAACCACAGGCAAAAAAACATTGTAATACCCGGCAGCTTCAAAGGCCATAAGGTACGGGCCATAGGTAAGTATGCCTTTAGTAGAAGTGACCTGGAGTCGGTTGTTATTCCGGCCTCGGTCACCGATATTGGCGAGATGGCCTTTAGCATCAACTCACTAACTGCAATAGAACTGCCCAAAGGGCTCAAAAGCATTGAAGCACTGGCCTTTGCTAGTAACTACATAAGAGCGGTAAACATTCCCAGGTCGGTACGCAGCATTAAAACATCGGCCTTTGCCAACAACAGGTTAACAACGGTAAATATACCACGCAAAGTTAAGTCCATTGGCGCCTATGCCTTTGCCTATAACCTCCTTACAAGCATAAGCCTGCCCCTCTCAGTAAGCAGCATTGGCCGCCATGCCTTTCTCGACAACCAACTATCCGCCATACCTCTACCCAACACCCGTAAAACATGGAGAAATTGTGATAATGAGGTCGTAAGGGAGATAGCGGTTTTTACAAAGGAGTATTACGTGGAGGGAGTTGCGAAACCACGATAGTCATCGGGGAACAAGGATTATTGACTGCACCATTTGTTTATTATTACAACTAATCGCTACGCGATTAGATAATCTGTGTAATCCGTGTAATCCGTGGTCAAAACAAAGAAACGGTGGTTTAAGAGAAGTAAAGTATAAGCAAAACACAGATTTAAATAAATATGAATATAAAACCAGAATTCTATGGATAATCCAAACAATTCCTCAATTTAGCAACTCGACGGTTCGACAATTCGACAAAGAGGCTATCGAGTGAGAGATGAGTTGATTAGTAATAAATCTGTAAAAGCAGGGTTTGCAAAACTGCGCCAGTGGTGTTGATATAGACTGTTAGACTATAGACCGATTGGCCAATAGACAGTTTGGCGATTAATCAGTTCAACTTTAGTTGATTGTCCAAAAGTGTTTATAGTGGCTAACAGAGTGAAACTCATTATAATCCAATGCTTTGCATTCATATTATTTCATTCATTGTCTGGTTATTAATTACTTTTTTTTAGTATTGGCAGAGTATTTTCTTATGAATTTTTAGCGACAGAATTCCAATCTCTTCTTCTTTGAACCTACTGAGATGTGATTGTCTTGGCTAGCAGGCAAATAATGCCCAACTACCGAGTCTGCTAAGGGCGCTATTGCGCCATGTTGGTCACAGGTGTTTGTTCAACGAATAATTTAATTGATTTTCATTTCAATTCGTTCAAGTAATCTACGCTTGGTATATATAATTACTTCATCATTCTTAATCTCTATTCGAATGTATTCTTTTGTAAAATACTCTAGAAACCTTACTAGTTTATTCTTCTTTACATATTTACATCCTGATGGATTAGAGTCTATTTTAGTATGCTTTTCATTTAATATTAATTCAATTTTTTTAAGCAAAGAATTAGAGTCTTTATATTCTGAAACTATTAGAAACCCATTTCGATTAACCAAATTCCAGGTTAAAGATGTAGCCAATAGTATTGCTATTTGTCCAATCCAAATTGGATTATCCAGAAACATATGTGGATTACCTTTGATTGAGGTGTATATAAAATTCCCGGCTAACACGAGAGCATAAGTTATTCCAAAGAATAACAATGTGTCTAAAAATGACCAACTGAATAATTTCTTTCTGATTTTCATAGTCTTCTGGATGTGTTTGTAACAGTACGGCCATATGAAGTGGCCTAATTTGCGGGTGGTATATTCGTATTCTTGTTTATGTTTTAGCTTGCGCGGGAGCTAAACTCCCCTAGCCTGCCAAAGCCAGGACTACTTTATGATGGTTTGTTGGCACTGGCATTGTTTTCTATTCAAAAATTGGATTTTTACTGAAAACTTGAATGTAATTTGTTGTATCTACCAACAGCTCTTTAAGACTTGTTTCAATACTATCTATATCATCCAGGTAAACAAATTTTTCACTCAAATTTTCTACTTCATAACCCCCTGATAGATTAATAACCGTACAAGTGTCACCTTTCCAATTGATGGCCAAGTGAAAACCATCAAAAAAACCTGTATTATGTGTTTTTATGTACTCTTCAGGTATTTTCTTTTCGGAGAACTTACCAGGCGTAAAATATACTGCATAACCTTTACTTGACTCATGATCTATCCTAGTAATTACATTTAAACTGTCACTTGAATAGATATATGTAAACTCATAGCTAGGCTGGAACATTGTACAGGAATTTACTATTATTTGCAATATCAAACCTATCAGTAATATAGTTTTTTTCATTATTTTAAGTTTTTATTTGTAAGCCAAATTAGCGATTTGGCGGTGATTGCCTGAGCTAACGACTTACCAATGTGCCACGTAACCCAAATGCGCTATGACAGTGTATCACCTGCTGGCATTTTTACTTTTATTCGTTCAGTTACTTTATATTTACCCACCTGATCCGTCGAGTAATACAATTTATCTATTTTGCATTCGCATTGTTCGTTCAACATAGTAATACTCACAATTCGTGGACCTTCCATCCAGTTTCCTCTCCCCCAATTTGTAACTTTAAATCCTTTCATTTTTAAGGAGTCGACAAGAACTAAACTTTCATATTTATCTGAAGCAATGGAGTCTAACATTGGGTATAAGTCAACAAATTCAATGCCTTGCGTTGAACAAATGTCAATCATTAATGAGTCTATATAATTCTTTTTTACTTCTCTGTAAGTCAAATTATTCTTTCTGGATTCATTTTCTTGATTTTCAAGTGTTGTTTTCTTTTCAATGTTGTTCTTAACCTCTACTGGGGTGTCTTTTTTGATTGGAATATTACATCCGCATAAAATGGAGAAATATATTGTTGCTATTACTATTTGTCTCATTGTCGTTTTTTAGCTTGCTGGTAACGGTCCCGCTGCATGATGCGTAAGGGATTTTAACCTTACTTCTTTCCAAGTTGAGCTGAGCCAAGGCGTTGTATTTGTTTTTACTTTTTATTTTTAAAGCCAAATCAGTGATTTGGCGGTGTTAGATTATCCAACTTAACTTCCATGTGCTCACGAACGCCAATTGTTTTATATTAGTGTGTTGGGCTTAGTTATTGATTTGAATCTGCACAGGACGAACCTTTTGATTTTCTGAAATCTGTATGAAGCTATCTCGATTAAGTATCAATATTCCTTTCTTTTTTAATATGACTTTGAGACTAATGGTCTTAGAATACTTGCCATTTGATATCGTTGTTGATGTAGACGTACTTCTTACCTTAAAAAACTCATTATCCTTAAGTTTTAATTCACTGTTGGATTTAGAGTAACTTATTACTTGTATTTCAATCTCCTCATTTACTAGTCCATGTGAGGGTGAAATGATTTTTAATTCGCCTGGTTCAATGCCTATTGTATATATGGATACTTCGTTTGAGGTAATTTTTTTGCCTAACACGCTGATTGTATAAGGTCCATATTTATTTACACCTAATCGTTCCGGAGTTACATTCATATGCATATCAAACCTCTTATTTTCATTAGGTTCATTAACTAAAGCAGAATACCAAAAGTCTTGAGATGAATTATCTTCAAAGTCAAAATTCAAATCTATGCCTTCAAGTGCTAGGTTAATACTAACTGTTGTCCCTAAAACTACTGAGTCTTTGTGTGCATTAGCTACTAATTTTAGATTATTCTGCCCACAAGAGTTTAGTGCAACAGTTAAAGTACTTATAAATAATAATATTCTCTTATTCATTTAGTCTGTTATTTATTGTATGACGTGCCTAATTAAGTCCAACGGTTTGAACGAGAGGTCGTAGGCTGATTTGACAAAACCAAACCTCCAAAATATCACCAAGCCGAAGCTATTGTTTTGGTTATTAATTTATTCTTTTCTCTAGCCGAAGCAAAAGCTTCGGCGAACTTATACAAAGAGCAAAACTCCCAGACTTATGCAGACAGCCTATGCCCTCTATTTATTGTTTGGCTTTCGTTCTTTTATCTTTTTCTTAATCCCTTTCAAAATCCGTTCTTCAAATTCGGTCTTGATAGGTCTATTTTTCCACCACCAAAAATATTCATTTACAGCAGTCCATTTACCTAAAGTCAATCCATCATTTAAAAAGACAAATGCAAATTGGGTCGTACTATTAGTTTTTTGTCTAATCCATGTTTTTACAATTTGGTCTTTGTCTGTGTAATAAAAATAAATATGGTACCAATGGTCGGTATTGTCTCTCCTTCCATCTTGTAAATAATATTTAGGTCCATTCGGAATATTAACCGGATTGTTTAAAACTAAATCTGGGTTTTCATTTTTAAATTCTACAATTACGTTAGCTAAATCTTCCTCAGATATTTCTAATTCATATATTTCTGCTCTTGCATAACTTCCTGGAGCAAGATTCCAACCAATATAATAAAACAAAAACGCAACTAATATTGCACCAAGTAATCCAAGTCCTATTTTGGTTTTCAAATTCATTATATAATCAGGTCTATGTTTTTAATACTTTAAGCAGGATGGCGATTTACCACCATGCGAATGAAACCCAACGGCAGTCTGTCTAAAAACTATTTTTAACCTTATTCGGATTCAATATTTGAAATCTTTTTAAGATACCTACCCGAGTATTAAAATTAGAAATTCAGGTTTTTAGACAGTCTGACGGTCTCACTGCATGGCGTCGTGAGGGATATTATCTTTAGAATCGTTCCAAGTTGAGCTGAGCCAAAGCGTTGTATTTGTTTTAACTTTTCTTTTTTTAAGCTAATTGAAAGTTCATGAGCACCATTAAATATCAACACTTACGAACTAATTAGAAATCATGAATACCTATGAAAACAAACACATTGTTCATAAATTAACGATTTGGCGGTGGCTGCCAGTGCCGAGTTGGTTCAAATTGATGCTAACCCCTTTTGCGCTATTCAGCGTGTTGTATGGCGTTTTTATTCTTTATTTTCTTTTTCAACTATCAAGTCAATAAATTCCGCATCTTTTAATAGGCCAATGATGAATTCAAAGTCTTCCTTTCCAAATATATTCTCAAGTCTTTTAGTTCCGATAATTTCAATTATACAATCTCCCGGAAAACCAGGTCCTCCAGCTGTAATCGCATCATTAAACGCGTCAAGGTTTTTACCAAAGTATTTTGCAGATTCAGAGTCGATATCCGCAACATATTTGTTCCAAAAGTCTTCTTTGGTTATACAAACATCTCCGTTTATGAAGATCCTTCTTCGGTGCCTTTTCTTTCCGTTTTCATCCTCGATGATACTTACAAATGTATCTTTTCCATAAGCCATTTTGTCAAACACTTTGGAATATCCATAATTCAACCACCTCTTGTAAATCAATTTGTCATTGAAATACAAATAGAGTTCGTTATCGTCTTTTATTTCCTTTCTCAGTATCACAATTTATTTAATGTTCGTTAAGATACATCGTTTAGTGTATGATGCGTGGCTTGCGTTCCGCCTGAGGCAAGCTATGAATTATGCATATTGTTAGCGAAAGTTATTTTGTTTCCATTTATGCATTATTACATTTCCTCTACCATCACAACTCATGTAAGATGTATCTCTTTCACCTGTAATATTGTTGATATTTATTATTTTTTCAATATAACCTAAATCATTGTGTACTGTAGATACAATCTTGTTCCCTTGATCAAGAAATAATTCATCTTTAACGATATTTCCATCTTTGTATTCAATTTTTTTCCACCTTATTGTATCTCCTAAATTATCAATTGTAAATCGATGAATTAATTTATTTTCATAGTTGTATAAGTAAGTTATTGATTTATTTAATTCTTGCTTTTCATTTTCAATTGAATACTGTAACGATTTAATAATTAAATTTTGTGAATATTTATTCTTCTCCAATGATATCACTGTATCAAAAGAGACATTTTCATTATCTATTTTTAAGGGGCTTTTCTCAAATTTTGTTGTTTTAACAATCTTAAAATCATTATCCTCAGAGTACTCATAATCTACAATTTGCATTGTATCTTTTAAATCCTTGATTTTAATTTTAGATGATAAATGATTTGCGTTATCATACTTGTAAATCGTTGTTGTTTCTATATTGAATGTTTTATTTATACTTCTTTTCTCAGTTAAACAATTATTGATATCATAAACATATTTTGTTATACTTTTTATTGTGTCAAGATAAATTCCCCTTGCATATGGAGTTAAGACATTATCTTGGATTGGTAAGTTATCTGAATTGTATTTAGTTTTCATGATTGTCCAATAATCTTTTTCCTTATCAAACAAAACTTTAGACTGTTCCTTATGTGATTTTGTATTAGATTGACAGGAGATTAGAAGTATTATAATACTAATTAATGTAATATTTCTCATCGTTTTCTTTAATTTTCGCCCAACTGTTGGCCGCATGGCGCTGTAGCAGATTTTCGTTGCTGATTGTCCGTCCGGCAGGACTGACAATCGAGGTGGGAATCTGCATTACCAAAACCCTGCTAACCCTGCTATGCTTTATAGCGGTTTGTTGTGAGGAGTTATTTTATTCTAGTTCCATTCTTATACTCGTGAACTTCATTAAGTGAACCGTCTCCATTGTAGTATATTAAACTTCCATTACCGTCTTTTAATGAACCAGATTCTTTTTCTTCTCCTGATTGAGAGAAACTTCCAAGTACATTCCATGGAATTCCATCTTTATATTCAATTTGGACCCATATCTGACCATTTGGATAGTAATATGTGTACAGTCCGTTTAGCTCCCCTGATTTTAATTCTACACTTTCCATTATCTTCCCATTTTCATAAAATCTAGTACCTTTTCCGTCAAGCTGATTTCCTTTATAAGGTTTTTCTTGAATCAAAATGCCTTTGGGATTAAACTCCCTTTCAACAACTACATTATTTTCATAGTACTCAGTTTCATTACGAATTGTAACACCATCAAATTCATAATTTCTGGTTACTCCGTATAGACTATCATTTCTATAACTAACGAATCGAACTAGCTCACCTGTCAAACTATAGATATCCCATCTTCCATGTAGCTTATTACTTTTATAGGTCTGTTCCCAAATTTTAATTGGCTTCTTATATGGTTTCTGAAATATATATGTTTTATATACACCATCTTTTATATCTGTATTATAGTTTCCTACAGTGCAAACAAGAATATCTCTCTCTATTTTAATTTGCGTTGTCCTATTGTCATCTACATCAAAAATTTCAATTCTACCATGACCGAATCTATAATCTACGCCTTCATTTAAACTAAGGTTGCTAGCTAATAAATCAGTATTTGTGAGTTCATTGATAAATTCTTTTGGTGTATACTTAGGTGCTTGACAATAAATTATGGCTGGAACCATTAATAATACAACACTTAATACGTTTTTTACTTTGCTCATAGGGATTAATTGTAGTTAAACTCTGATTTTAGTTATTGCTTTAATACCTCGCAACGGCAGTCTGTCTAAAAACTATTAAGCTGCCACATTATTAGTTAAAATTAGGCTTAAGTTTTGAGAGTTTAAAAGACTATGCCGTTTGACGATCATTTTTTTCAATAACTTATTCAGGCTCTTAAATGCG
>NZ_JBNGPA010000046.1:0-38246 GCF_050589845.1 Carboxylicivirga agarovorans
ATCATCAAGCGTAAGGGTGAATAACTGGATTTGTGTGCGGTTTTGGCCTTGGATGTATTTCATACTTGAAGATACAAAATATCTGATCTTGTGATTCTTAAATGATAGGTTTTTAGACAGTCTGACGCTTCGGAGCTCAACTTTATAATATCCGTTGCTGGACTAGGAAACACTTTGAAATCAATAGTATTTACAGACTTAACTGGTGTTGAATTATCATGTTCAAAACGGATATCATCGATATACAACAATGCCTCGGAACTTTTAATATCATCAGCACGCAATATCATACGAATACGGTCACCATTTACTATACTTGGATCTGACTCTGTGTTTCTGGAAAATGTTTTTGATACTTCAACCCATTTTCCCTTTTCTACATCCCTTAAATCAACTGTCATACTTAGCCAGGGTTTTTCAAGGATACAATCGATTTCGTCAATATCAGTATTTGAATCCATCCAAATCTTAAAGTAGAGGGTATTATTTCCGGCAGGCAAACCTAACGATCCGTATGGTGAAAATATCGGATAACTTCCGCTGAAAGTGCCTGAGTGTTGAAAGCGGGCGCTAAATTCCCCACTTGCTGACTTCTCATCTTTTATGCGCCATGGAATATTTCCTGCATTCCACCATTGTACACTGCGTCCCTGAAAGAAAAACGGTCCTTCAAAACCTAAAGCATTGAAATCAGGCGAGGTAACTTCTTTCTGCCAAATACGCACGTAATCAATCTTGAATTCAGCCGGAGAAACTAAATCAGCCTCAGCTGGCAAACCATACCACGAGAAAACTTCAGAATCTAACCATATCTCCATTGCGTGTTGGTGACGCCATTGGTCATTGGCTTCCAATTGATCACGAGTGGCATGTCGCACCAAAGTGCCATTGAAATAGGTTTTAATAAAATCCTTATCCCACTCAAAACCATAGACAAAGTAATCGCTTGCCAAGCGCTCATCCATTACATCTTCTACTTTCCAGTTTTGATGATTAGGAGCCTGATCAGGATCCCAGCTAATCATATTCGTACGATACTTACGTTCCAACTCTTCAGGTTTATTTTCTGGATTCCCTACAGGCCTCTTTCCATAATTCTCTACCATATAAATTTCGGAGTGATAGCCAGTCGTCCAAAAAGCTGATGTAACAGGAGCATCAGCAATTTTGCAACGAATTTCCATGTATCCATAACGAAAGTAGCGTTCACTCATAATACATGCCTGAGTAATTGGTTTACTGTTATCAGCAGCGCTGGTACTTCCTCCATAATAGGTTCCATCAAGCTTCTCATTGGCGAAAGTATAAGTTGGTTCCCACTGACTCATAAGTATCAGCTCCCCATTTTCAAGCTTTACGTTATGAGCAGCAAATTGGCCGGGTGCTCGTCCTTTCCACTTGGAGCGATAATCTCCATTCTCGCCTAATAAATAGCATTTGTGAACTGGCAAAGAAAATTGATGTACGCATAACCGAAGAACATCGTTGGAGCTCTGCTGACATATGTCACATCAATAAAGATATGCCAATCATAGATGGGTTAGGCCCAGTTGGAGAGTATTGGCCATCGGATAACGAAAGAATAATCCGTCATAGTTTAATTGAAAGGGCCTTACTTCTTGCACTGGTATTAAAGAATTAGAAAACGTATCAATAGCCCGAATTAAAAACTCCTGGTGTAATTTTAACCAGGAGTTATTTTGCTTTATATTAATTACATAAAGATAATTAAACAGTAAAAACAAGGCAAGCTATTGAGCTCTTACACGATACAATATTGCTTTCTAATCATTAGAATAAGGACTACCAAAAACATTGTACACATTAAGAACCAATAGTTCTTATTACAGTTTTTCTTTCGTTTGCTTTTACCCATGCCACATATCTATAAAAAGTAGCACGACTTATATTTACAATTTGAAGAATATCATAGATGGTTCTGGATTTATCTTGCCAAAGCTGGTAACAAGCATAAGCCGTTTTCTTCGCTTCAAGAGTTAGGCCTTTCTTTCTACCTCCGATTCGTCCTCTCAACCTGGCAGTCTCAAGACCGGCAAGTGTTCATTCACGAATTAGCTCTCTTTCAAACTCTGCAAAGCTTGCAAATATATTAAAGGTCAAACGACCTTGTACAGTAGTTGTGTCTATACGATCATTTAAACTTATAAATTCAACACCCTTGTCCCGAAAGCCCGATACCATATCAATGAGATGTTTTAATGATCTTCCCAGTCTATCGAGTTTCCAAACAACAACCACATCACCTTCCCTTGTATGTTCTAACATCTTTTCAAGTTCAGGACGTTCTTTTACTGCACTTTTAGTTTCCTGAAAGATTTTAGTACAACCATTTCTTCCCAACGCCTCAATTTGCATCTCCAAATTCTGATCTTTGGTAGATACCCTTGCATAACCGATTTTCATAACTGTTTTTTTTAAGGTTAAACCGTGAAACCAATTATTAAAACCAGTTTTTGAGACTGTCAAAGCCTATGCAGGATGTAGGAGAACATATTGTCTCTCCAAACGGTGGTTTAGTTAAACTATCAAAATCAACGATCTTACTTTATAATATAGTTGTTTGATATTCTCTATCGGAGCAACCTATGATTTTTTGATGAGATAATCGATAAATTTAATTATAAAACCCATCTTTTTCCTTAGTAACTTTACCGATTGCGTTACCAAAAAGAAAAATCCCCCTGATAATCAGGAGGATTTGTGACCCCGGCGGGAATCGAACCCACATCATAGGAACCGGAATCCTACATTCTATCCATTGAACTACGAGGCCTCGCGGTGCGCAAATTTAGAAAATTATTTAATACACTTATCAATAAATGCATTTTAATACGCCAGTATCACCGCGGTAATTTCTATTTTCATTTTCTCGAATATCGACAACATTCAGGCAATGAAGCATATATTTGATCATCTGCTTTTGCTCCTTCAGTATCGTGCCCCGCTTTAGCAACACTATCCTGCAGTTTATCGATTGTTGTGTCTGATAAACTAACGAGTACCTTTACGTTTTGTGACTCAGCATTCCAAACAGCCATGTTAACACCCTCAACGTTTAACAGAGCCTCTTCAATTCTTTGCTTACACATATCACAATTTCCTTTGACAGTAAAAGACAGGGGATGGCCAATAATTTCAGACTCAAAGCCCAGTTCTTTTATGGCCTCATTCATTTTTTTATCGGTGTTTTTCAGTTTTTTATATGACACTGTCACCAACTTAGCATCAACATCCACATCCACACTCTTAACACCTTTTTCATAAGGTAATTGCTTCATTATTTTGGCCTTACAATTATTGCAGGTAATTGATGCTTTAAAAACGGTTGTTGTAAGCTCTTTTTTATCCTGCGCCTGCACCAACACACTCGCCATCAACACCATACTTATCACTATTGCTTTCATAGTCGTATTATTTTAATGATTATCGGTCTAAATTATATTTAATTCCCAGGTAGAACATTCGTCCATAAAGGGGCCCCCATATACGACTGGCGTCAAAGTTGTCTCCAAATGGATTCTCAGCTCCAATAATGGCATTATCCTGAGTATAGTTGGTCAAATTTTCAGCTCCTGCATAAAAACTCCAGTTTCGGTAGTTTTTTGTAACCTGCGCTATCATAGTCATATATTGTTCCGACGTGGTTGGCAAAGCCGCTCCATCAACAATTGCTAAAGGTAGTCGCTGGTCTCCATGAAATTGCAACGTCACATCAAACTGCCATTTATCCATATTTGTCCTATACTGTCCGGATAGCATACCTTTATAGCGACTAACAAAAGGTGTCTTCTTTAACTCCCCGTTATACGTTGCCTTAACATTATTATATCGATAGCCGGCTGTTAATTCAAAACGATTAAATAACTCGTAAAATAATTCAGCCTGCCAACTGTCGGCATAAGAGCGACCATCAAGATTATAAAAGTGTACAGCTCCCTGGTTTTGGTCAAGGTCAACAATTAATTGATTCTGAAAATCTGTCCTAAAATACTCGAGCGATAATGATGCGTCGCGTTTATTGATTATCAACTCTTTTGTCAGACTTATACCATAATTCCATGCTTCTTCCTGAATAGCATTGTCACTGATAATAAATTGCTTTGAGGAGGCCAGAAACTGGGTATTCTCACTTAAAATAGCCGGGGTCCGATAACCTTTACCCGCCGATGCCCTTAACGTCATTTTTTCACCAAGGTCATATTTCAGATGAGCACGGGGCGTAATAAAATTACCATGCAATGAACTGTAATCATTCCTCAGCCCCAGCATTAGCGACAAACGCTCAGAAGGAATGTAATTATACTCAAAAAAGCCACCTGCCACAAACTCATCATAACCAATTTCTAAATTATTGTATACTTCCCTGTTATCATCGTATACCAGGCTGACACCCATGTTATAGGTATGTTGTGTATTATTAAAATACGATTGATAAATAAGGTTAGTATATAAATTGAGTTGCTCAACATCAAAATCCTTAGTCCCGTAGAACGATTCGCGGTTGAAGTAATTCACAGATGTTATCCATCCAATGCTGGTTGACGGACGCTCAAGAATAAAGCCCAGCTTTGAAAATGCATTAAACCTGGTAACATCAATACCTATTCCATAAGCGGATTGTTCTTCGGGAGCCTGATGGTGATCAAAGTTAAGCTGGCCACCATTTCTGCTTTCCGATATCACTGAAAATCCCAACTTGGCAGTCATCTTTTCATTAACATAGTTCCACCTGTTCATTACATTAATGGTGGCAGCCATGGGTTTATCCAAAAAACCGTCATTATTCATATCAAGCTCACGGGCATTGCCACTTCCGTGTAACAACAGGTTGGTTGTCCAACGTTCGTTAAGCTTAAAGCTCAAACCTGCATTAGCTTCTATTTTCCCATCCTGATTACCGTATACATTATAGTGCATTTTCTCTTTCCCATCAGGATTTTTATAATGCACATTTATCTGGCCGGTTACGCTTTCATAGCCATTCTTCACCGCCGATGTTCCTTTGGATACCTGTATGCTCTCCATCCAGGTTCCGGGAATATAGTTGAGTCCAAAAGCCACTTCACCCCCTCTGATAATTGGAATATTTTCCATCATCAATTGCGAGTAACGCCCTGACAATCCTAACATTTTAATTTGCTTAATGCCCGAAACCGCATCAGCATAAGACACATCTACCGAGGCGTTCGTTTCAAAGCTTTCTGACAGATTACAGCAGGCAAACTTGGTTAATTCCTTATCAGAGATATTGACCGTAAATATCGGGTCCAACTTTGAAACACTTGTACTTTTTCTTCGATAAGCCACGGTTACTTCATTCAGGTCTTCACCAGGCTGCATTTGAACATCAACATTAGTCTGGCCATCAATTACGATCCGTTCACTTTGATAACCCACATAACTAATCATTAACACCGATGAATTACTGGAGCGCTTGAGTTCAAACACCCCCTCTTCATCAGTAATTGTACCTTCAGTGGTGCCTTCCCAATATACATTAACACCAACCAAACCGGCACTGTTATTACCCTGCTCTGTTACTCTTCCTGTTATATTTTGAGCATTCATACTATTAAGTATAAATGACAGAATAGTAACAAACAACAGCTTTTTACTACTGCTCTTCATTCTTATATATCTACAATTGAAAACATATCATTACAGCCAGCCATTTTGGAAACAGCTAACTAATACCTAATGAAATGCCTGAATCAATTCAGATATACCTGAGTTATTGAAAGAAATTTATTGACAGAAGGCGGCGGCGGCTCAGAAGCCAAATGCCAGACTACATTATAATTGCCTACTGCCTCTACTACATTTAATTGTGGTACGCCCGCATTAAAAACATCAATCTCAACAGGATCGATATTAGCACTTACTATGCTTGAATGGCTTTCAATTTCATATCGAGAAAAATGCTGATCATCATTACAGCAACTACTGCTGCATTCTGAGTTACAAGTCTCTGGAACCTCCATGCTGTAGCAAGAAGCTTTTACCGGAGTATAACACGAGCTGGCAGGAATAAATATAGAGTAGTTAGCAACATTTTTATGGCTGCAGTAATGACTGTATAATTTAAAGCCACTCGAGGTAAGCAGCAATACGCCAATCATTACAAATGCAAGAAAGCGACTGGTTATATGTGTCATTTTATTAGCCATACTACACAACAAAAATAGATACTTAAATATATTTTCACAGTTATATACTTGTTAATATTCGCATGATAATTCCTTTTTATTCACAAAAATCACCCAAGACTTCACTGAACTTATTGATTTTCTGAATAATGTTTGGCAACTTTTAAAAAGATTTCAAACCTAATTAACTATGAAACGAATTAAGTACACTTTTCTCTTATGCTTTATATTTATATCGGGAGCTCTTTTCTCACAAGTAGATAGTGTAAGGTTTGTCAACGACAATGTTATTGTCGGCGAAGTAAAGGGTATGAACCAAGGCGTTCTGACCATCGAAACCGATTACAGCGATGACGATTTCACAATTGAATGGGAAGGAATTAAATCCATTTCAACAAAAACATCTTTTTTAATTACCATTTCAGACGGCAGGCGCTACAATGGTAATATTCATTCGATGGAAGATGGCAAAATAAAGATTATCACCTTAGAAGGTCGCAGTACAATCGTTTCTCCTGATGAAATCGTATTTATGGAATCCGTAGACAAGGATTTCTGGAGTAAAATGAATGCATCTATCGACTTTGGTTGGGATTTAACGAAAGCCAATAATCTGCGTCAGTCATCATTACGAAGCAACATTGGATACAAAGCAGAAAGGTGGTCAATCAGCACTTATTACAATGCTTTCTCATCAAATCAGGATAGCGTAAGTAAAGTAAGCCGGGATGATGCAGGTATTGGGTTCAGATACTATTTTCAAAGAAAATGGTTTGGAGGTCTTTCAACCAGTTTCTTTTCAAATACGGAACAAAAACTTCTTCTCAGATCGAATGGTAAACTTGGTGCAGGTACTTATATCATCCAAACAAATGCTGTTTACTGGAATATTGCAGCAGGTGCTTCTTTTAACAGTGAACGTTATGAACAATCTGCTGATGACCGTGAAAGTATTGAAGGATTTGTTGATACTGAACTGAATTTATTCGATACCGGTGATTTAAGCTTAAGAACGAAAATTACATTATATCCGGGTATTACAGAATCGGGCCGTTGGCGTTCTGACTTTAATTTTGATGTTAAATATGATTTGCCTAAAGATTTTTACATTAAGATGGGTATAACCTTCAACTATGACAACATGCCGGTACAAGGAGCTTCCGAGTCTGATTACGTTTTTGCCACTGGTTTTGGATGGGAACTGTAGGGTGGATTTTATCGAATCTCCTGGAATAGAGTACGTAAACATAAAACATCCTTGACATCATGATAACAAAAAAAGCACCAAAGAAATTAATCTTCAGTGCTTTATCTAATTTTAGTAGTAGCGGGGGCCCGACTCGAACGGACGACCTTTGGGTTATGAGCCCAACGAGCTACCAACTGCTCCACCCCGCAATATATCTTAATTGCGTTAACAAATTTCAAAAAGAAAGTCGAAAACTTGGTGATTCTCGACTTTTAGTAGCGGGGGCCCGACTCGAACGGACGACCTTTGGGTTATGAGCCCAACGAGCTACCAACTGCTCCACCCCGCAATATATCTTAATAACACGTTGTTATCTGTCTCAAATGCGGATGCAAATATAGAGTCTTTTAAATTAATGTGCAAATATATTTTCCGATCAACTCCCCATTTTACACCATCCAACCACCCTAATCAACAGGTAAACAATGATTACAAGAAGAATAAAAAAAACGACTTTACTCGTTAGTAAAGTCGTTTTTTCAATAACCTAAACCCAAATCTATGAAAAAAATCTACTGACAATAGTATAACAAGGGCCATGCCACAAATTGACTTTATGTCTGCTTAAAGACTTTTTAAAGACCTTGTTAAAAATCATTACAACCTTCTGACCATATAACTAAAAAGCCGGTTCTACTCGTTAGTAAAACCGGCTTTTTCAATAACCTAAACCCAAATCTATGAAAAAAATCTACTGACAATAGTATAACAAGGGCCATGCCATAAATTGACTTTATGTCTGTTTTAAGACTTTTTAAAGACCTTGTTAAAAATCATTACAACCTTCTGGCCGTATAACTAAAAAGCCGGTTCTACTCGTTAGTAAAACCGGCTTTTCAATAACCTAAACCCAAATCTATGAAAAAAATCTGCCTTACTTAAAGCAATCGCCGTACCAAACAAAAACACCAAGTATTAAAAAGCGCAAAAAGAATCTAAATGATGTATAAAGTACAAAAGATAACTTTAAGATATGCCAGTAATTCTTTTTACTTAATCGTCAAACACACACATTCAGCTACAACCCTGATTACAAAATACTTAATCCTCACACGGCATATCATTTCCTTTATCTAATATCTTCCATTTTATTTCACTATTTTTCCCTTTTGCTAATTTCTGACTTCACATCAATAGCAGTATAACCTATCTAGCATTGAAATATGTTTTATTATGGTTGCGCCACGTTTTTTCAATGATTACTTTTGCATGTTATTCAAAAAATCGAAAATGAGCGAGGGTAAAAAAACAGAACTGGGACAATTAGGTGAATTCGGATTGATACGCCATCTGACAGAGAATATAAAACTAAAACACGATTCTACAATTAAGGGTGTTGGTGATGATGCGGCTGTTTTAGACTTTCAGCAAAAGAAAACTGTTGTTACAACCGACCTGCTTCTTGAAGGCATTCATTTTGACCTGACATATACTCCACTTAAACACCTCGGTTATAAAGCTGTTGTGGTAAATGTTAGTGATGTATTTGCTATGAACGCGGTTCCTAAGCAAATTACGGTTTCACTTGGACTGAGTTCTAAAATGTCTGTTGAAGCCATTGACGAATTATACGAAGGTATTTATGCCGCCTGTGATTACTACAATGTTGATCTGGTTGGTGGTGATACCACATCTTCATTAACCGGTTTGACTATTAGTGTAACAGCTTTGGGAGAAGGTGATGAAAATAAGTTAGCCTACCGTAACGGAGCTAAGCCCAATGACCTGATATGTGTATCGGGCGATTTGGGGGGCGCATACATGGGTTTGCAACTTTTAGAGCGTGAAAAAAGGGTTTACGCCGATAATCCACAGGCGCAACCTGACTTAAGTGGCTACGATTACATATTAAGTCGCCAGTTGAAACCTGAAGCGCGAAAGGAAGTAACAGAACTACTGGACAAACTGGAAGTGATACCGACTTCTATGATTGATATATCAGATGGCCTTTCAAGTGAACTACTACATATTTGTACCCAATCAAAAACCGGCTGTCGCTTATATGAAAATAAAATTCCCATTGATCCCACAACATCCATGTTAGCTGAGGAAATGGGAATTAATCCTACAGTGACTGCATTAAATGGCGGAGAAGATTATGAGTTACTTTTCACCATTAACCAGGATGATTACAGCAAATTTAAAGATGCAGGTGATGTTAATATATATATTATTGGTCACATCACTGAAGAAAGTAAAGGCAAATACCTGGTAACAAATGCTGATCAGGAAGTAGAATTGCAAGCACAGGGATGGAATCCTATTAAGAAAAATGATTAATTGAATATGATTAGTGGTTAATCAGGTATTAATCACTAATCATTAAGCAATTATTTCTATTTTTATAGCATAACCTAATTCAAAATGTACGAATATATTAGCGGCAAAATTGCCGAATCAAGTCCGGCCCATGTTGTTATTGACGTAAATGGCATAGGCTACCTTTTACAGATTTCATTAAACACTTTCTCACGCCTCGAAGGTAAAAGTGAAGCACAACTATTTATCCATGAGAACATTCGGGAAGATGCCTTCTCTCTCTTTGGCTTTGCCGACCCATCAGAACGAGATCTGTTTCGTCATTTAATTTCCGTTTCAGGCATTGGCGCCAGCACTGCGCGCATGATGCTGTCTTCTCTTACACCTGAAGAATTAAGAGGTGCCATCCTGACCGACAACGTTAACGTCATTAAAGGCGTTAAAGGGATAGGAGCTAAAACCGCTCAACGCGTCATTGTCGATCTTAAAGATAAATTAGGTAAAGAACCTGTTGATCAAAAATTATTCGCCACACAAGACAATACTATTCGCGATGAAGCGTTATCTGCATTAGTAATGTTAGGCTTTGCTAAGGCAAGTGCTCAAAAGGCAGTTGACAAATTATTGGCTCAGACACCTGCAATGAAAGTGGAAGAACTAATTAAGCAAGCCCTGAAAATTATGTAATTCAACATATTACATTTCATCTTTGAAAAAAAGACTACAATATACGATTGCTTTTATTGTTTTAACCATTACACTTGTAATTGGTGGAACATCTTCGTCGCATGGTAACATTAGTAACTATAGCGAAATAGCCTTTCAACAACCTGACACGACACGCACGAGCAGGCAGGTTGACTTAAAATATAAAATCAATGATAAGAGTGGTAATCCTCTGCTTGAAGAAGAAGAGCAGGGCGGCCTTAATTTAAACGATCCTGCTAACCTCGATTATAAGGCCGAATACGATTATCAGTCGGGCAATGTCACCATTTACCGAAAAATGGGTAACATGAATGTGCGCCTTCCCTACTCCATGCCACTTGAAGACTACCTGGATTACGACACTCGTAAATCTGTTCTCTCATATTGGCGCCAGAAGCAACAGGAAGAATCTGAACAGTACGGAGAAAACTCTGCTTTTAACCAGATGTGGAAAAATGTAGGTGGCGAGGCTTTTGAAGGTATATTCGGAAGTAACGCAATTAATGTACGTCTGCAGGGTATGGCTGAATTACGTGTAGGTATTCAACATACTAAGATTGATAATCCAACGCTTCAGGAAAGACTTAGAAAGACCACCACATTTGATTTTCAGGAGAAAATTCAAATGAACCTGACAGGTACCATTGGTGAAAAGCTGAAGCTGGGCGTCAATTACAATACAGAAGCTACCTTTGACTTTGAGAATCAAATCAACCTGGAATATGAAGGTGGCGAAGACGATATTCTTAAAAAGGTTGAGGCTGGTAATGTTACATTACCCCTGCCGGGGACACTTATTACCGGTAGTCAGAGTCTGTTTGGTGTTAAAACCGAAATGCAGTTTGGTAAACTAACCGTTACCAGTATTTTCTCCCAACAGAAAGGTGAAACATCGGTGATGAACATTGAAGGGGGTGCCGAAACACAGGAGTTTGAGATACATGCCGATCAGTACGATCGCAACAGACACTTCTTCCTCAGTGAGTATTTTAGAAGCAGATATAATCAGGCCCTGGAGAGGTTGCCGCTGATCAACAGTGCGATCAACATTACACGTATTGAAGTGTGGGTAACCAATAACCGCAGTGATATGGATGAGTCGCGCAACGTGGTTGGATTTGTCGATCTGGGAGAAAACCTGGATAACACCTTTAACAATCGTTGGGGCGGACGAAGCGGCGTATCTCCACGTAACGATGCCAACAACCTGTATGATGAAATGAACACAACCTTTGTGGCTGTGCGTAATATTAACCAGGTAACGGCAACTTTAGATGGAGTTATTGAAAATGCGCTTGAATACGAGAAGCTAGAAAATGCTCGCAAATTGTCTGACACAGAATACTCAATTCAGCCTAAACTCGGGTACATCTCCCTTAACACTTCACTTAACGCCGATGAAGTATTGTGTGTGGCCTACGAATATACCTTACAGGGACAAACCTATAAGGTAGGTGAATTTACCAATACACAAAATGAAGCTGAAAACGCCCTTTATCTGAAGTTACTTAAGCCAACCAATCTGTCGCCGGGCGAATATGAGGTTAATGGCATACAAAAGTCCAGTCCAACCTGGGACCTGATGATGAAAAATATCTACTCGATCAATGCCTACCAGGTCAATCGTGAAGATTTCATCTTAAATGTGACGTATACAAACGACAGTACTGGCGGAGATATCAATTATATGCCGGAAGGGCCAGAAGATGTGTTGGGGCAGCTCTTTATCCGTTTAATGAACCTGGATAACCTGAATACCAACAACGATTACCAGCCTGACGGTATCTTTGACTACGTTGATAACCTGACCATCAAACCGGATAACGGTCGCATCATCTTTCCGGTGCTGGAACCTTTTGGTAAGAATATGCAGGAAGTATTGGGTGTAAATAATGAGGATCATCCCCTTTATAAGAAGTATGTTTTCCAGTCATTGTATGATGATACGCAGATCAATGCAGAACAAGATGCAGCTGTAAATAAATACAAATTAAAAGGTCGATTTAAATCCAGTTCAGGTTCTGAGATCTCATTAAATGCCATGAACATCCCGCAGGGTTCAGTTATTGTAACTGCCGGTGGTATTAAGCTGGTCGAAAATCAGGACTATACCGTAGATTATACCTTAGGACGTGTACGAATCATCAACCAGGGTATTCTTTCATCAGGTACGCCTATACAGGTATCTCTCGAAAATCAGTCTTTATTTGCCCTGCAAACAAAAACACTGATGGGTACTCACCTGAACTACCAGTTTAATGAAAATTTTAACATTGGTGGTACTTTAATGCACCTGCGCGAACGTCCGCTTACTCAAAAAGTAAACATTGGCGATGAGCCTATTGCTAATACGATATGGGGATTAAACACCTCTTTCTATACCGAGTCAATGGGCATTACCGAATTAATTGACAAATTACCATTGGTTGAAACCAAAGAGATGTCAAGCGTAACGTTTGAAGGTGAATTTGCCCAATTACTGCCGGGACATCCTAATGTTATTGATGAATCAGGAACATCGTACATAGATGACTTTGAAGGCACCCGCGTTCCTTATGATATGCGCAACTGGCTGGCTTGGCAGCTGGCGAGTACACCACAGGGGCAGGAAGATATTTTCCCTGAGGCTGGTTTAATAGACAATCTTGAATATGGTATTAACAGGGCGCGTTTTGCCTGGTATACCATTGATCCCTTATTTACTCGTAACAGCACTCAAACACCAGGGCATATAAGAGGAGACGAGGATCAGAAAAACAATCACTTTGTACGTCAGGTTTATGAACAGGAAATTTTCCCTAACAGGGAAGCAGCCTATGGTCAGCCAACCAATATGCCGGTCTTAAACATTGCCTTCTACCCTGATGAACGTGGTCCCTATAACTTTGATGCAGGAGCCATTTCTGCAAGTGAGCATGGTTATGGTATCAATTATGACGGAACTCTTAAAGAGCCTGAGCAGCGCTGGGGTGGTATGATGCGTGATATTGATGTGAATGACTTTGAAGCAGCCAACATCGAATACATCGAGTTCTGGATGATGGACCCCTATGTTTATGATAATGACCTGGAAGAAAACGATGGTACCATTTATTTTAACCTGGGTAACATATCTGAAGATATATTGCGCGATGCGCGTAAGTCGTTTGAGCAAGGACTGCCTGCTGCCGGTGAACCTTTTGATGTGGATTCAACATCCTGGGGATATGTATCCAGAAAGCAAACCCTAAGTAATGGTTTCGTAAGTACGGATCCAGAGTCACGCTTAAAACAAGATGTTGGATTAAACGGTATGAACTCTGATGCAGAGCGTTATTTCTATCGCAAAAGCCCATATCCGTTCCTTGACCTTATTGAAACTATGGGAGCAGATTTATCTGAAGCAGCTTTGAATAAATTAATGGAAGACCCTGCCTCAGATGACTATCTTTACTATTTAGGTGGTTCTCATGATGAAAATGAAGTCAGCATTCTTGATCGTTACAAAAACTTCAATAGCCCAGAAGGCAACTCACTTCCTTCTGAATACGATGGAGATGGCACAAAACGGGCAGGTAAGAATACACCTGACATGGAAGATATTAACAATGATAACACTTTAAGTGAACATGAAAGTTACTTCCAGTATGAGATACCAATCTCGAAAAAAACCATGAGCGTTGAAGCCAATAAATTTATTGTTGACAGTCGAAAAGGTGATGAAAATCCCAATGGTGTACCTGACAATGATGGCGTCAAAGCTGATTGGTTCCTTTTCCGAATTCCTATCCAGAGTGATGCTGACAGAAGGGCGATTGGTAATATTAAGGACTTAAGAAGCATCCGTTTTATGCGTATGTTCATGCGTGGTTTCAGGGACACAACTATCCTGCGTATGGCTACCCTTGATCTGGTAAAAGGTGACTGGCGTAAGTTTAACGAGTCCTTATATGAAAATAGCGCGGGCAATGCTAACACTCAATTCGATGTGTCGGTGGTTAACATTGAAGAGAGTTCAGAGAAAACTCCGGTCAACTATGTATTGCCTCCGGGAATTGATCGTGTTATTGATCCTGCCAACCCACAATTAAGAGAGCTTAACGAGCAATCATTATTGTTAAAGGTGCAAGACCTGGGTGGCGGCGATGCCAGAGCTGTTTATAAAAATGTTAGTATAGATATTCGTCAGTACCAACGTATGAAAATGTTTATCCACGCCGAAGATGTGGATAACCAAGGTCTGTTTGACAATGAAATGATGGCCTTTATTCGTGTTGGTAGTGATTACAACGATAACTATTACGAATATGAAATTCCTCTTAAATTAACACCTGAAGGAACTTATAACAATAACCTATTAGAAGACAGGTATAAAGTCTGGCCTGAAGAAAACGAGATGAATGTTCCGCTTGATTTATTCCAGACGGTTAAGTTACGTCGTAACGATGAAAAGCGGGTTGAAGGCTCAGAAGTTTCGTTTAACCAGGTATACATTATGCCAGACCCTGATAACCCTACCAACTTTGTGTCGGTAAAAGGTAATCCGAACTTAAGTAATATTCGCACCATCACAATGGGGGTACGCACCCGCGGTTCACAAAGTAAATCGGTTGAAGTATGGATGAACGAATTGCGCCTGACAGACTTTAATGAAGAAGGCGGTTGGGCTGCCAACGCACGTATGTCAGTTAAACTTGCCGATTTGGGTAATCTGTCTGTTGCGGGTAAGAAAAGTACAATTGGCTGGGGTAGTATTGATCAAAACGTTCAGGAGCGCAGCCAGGAAGACTTTTATCAGTATGATATTGCAACCAATCTGGAGCTGGGTAAACTGCTTGGCCCTGAATCTGCATTGAGTGTACCATTCTATTTAGGTTACTCAAAGTCTGTTGCCAGTCCTAAATATTACCCTCTTGATCCAGACATTCCGCTGGAAGTAGCTCTTGATAATGCTGAAAATGCGGCAGCACGAGACTCAATCAAGGAAATGTCACAGAACGTAATTAAGCGTAAAAGTGTCAACTTCACCAATGTGAAACTCATTCCTAAAAAAGAGAAGGTACATTTTTACAGTCCGTCAAATATATCTGCAACATATTCTTATAATGAAACAAGCAGGCATGATGTTGATACTGATCATTCAACAGATAAGAATTACAGAGGTATTCTGGCCTATAATTACAATGCACGCCCTAAAGCCGTAGAACCCTTTAAAAAAGGCATTAAAAGTAACAGCCTGGCTTTAATCCGTGATTTCAATTTCTATTATCTGCCTAATCAAATTTCATATCGCTGGGAATTTGACCGTCAGTATCGTGAAATTCAGCTGAGAAACAATACCGGATCTCCGATCAGTCCTGAATTAACCGTTTCCAAAGATTTTGACTGGAATCGCTATTTTGACATGCGTTATAACCTGACAAAGTCATTGAAGCTTAATTTTAAAGCCATTACAAACGCCCGTATTGATGAACCTGAAGGTGCCGTAAATAAAGATCGTGACCGCGACGCCTATTATGAATGGCGCGATGAAGTATGGCGCAATATTCAAAGTATGGGTCGTACAACAACCTATCAGCATAATTTCGATGTCAGCTATACCATTCCAATCAACAAAGTGCCATTGCTTGATTTTACTTCGGCCAATGTTCAATACCGCGGCATGTATCAATGGCAGGCACAGGCACAATTGAAGGAGGAACCGGGCGTAACAACACCAGACTGGGGAAATACTATTCGTAACTCCAACGTAGTGCAGGGAAATGGTCAGCTAAATATGACCACTCTATATAAGAAATCCGATTACCTGAACGAACTGGATAAGAAATACAGATCATCACGCAGAAGGACCAGTAGCAAGAAAGATGGTAAACGAACAGTAAGATTCAATAAAGCCAATGTTAAGCTTGAAAAAGATGAAGCGCTGGTTATCAACCATAAATTAAAAACGACAGAAACATCAGTGCGTATTTTTGACGCAACAGGTAAACCAGTTCGCGGAAAGATCACTCCTTTAGGTAAGAATAAGGTGGAGTTTATCCCTGAAAAATCAGTAGACAATGCCCGAATAATGGTCACAGGAACGATAACTGAGAATAACTCACCTTTCCAAAAGGTACTTGATTATTCAGCCCTTTTACTGACTTCCACTAAAAACATCAGCCTTTCTTACTCAGAACAAAATGGTACCATCCTGCCGGGCTATCAACAGGATGCAAATTTCATGGGTACCTCAGCTGGCTTTACAGCACCGGGTCTACCATTTATTCTTGGATGGCAGGACCGAAACTTTGCAGTTGATGCTGCAAACAATGGCTGGCTAACCAATGATACGACAATGGTTAACCCATATGTAATGACGCATGGTAATGACTTCTCCATTAAAGTAACCCTTGAACCAATACGCGGATTACGGATTGACTTAAATGCAGACAGAAGCTATGAGCGTAACATTAATGAGTACTACATCGGAGGTACTTCATCTGCAACAGGCCGAACAGCCAACGGACGCTTCTCTATGAGCTTTAACGCATTCAGAACAGCATTTGACAAGCCGTCGCGAAGCGGGGCATTAGATTATGACGTATTTGATGAGTTCAAGAATAATCGACAGATAATCATGAACCGATTAGGTGGTAGCTATGATGAAAATAGTCAGGAAGTCCTTATACCGGCATTTTTGGCTGCATATTCGGGAAAAAGTGCCAACTCTATTTTCACAGAACAATTCCCTGGATTATCAAAAATCCAGCCTAACTGGCGCCTGACTTACGATGGATTATCTCGTATCAAAGCATTTAAGAAGGTGATTAAATCATTTGACCTGACACATGGATATCGTTCAACCTACAATATGGGTGCATACATTTCACGCACTCCTGAGTTTGCCGAAGGTCCAATTACTGAATACGATGTTAATGCCATAACTATCTCAGAACAATTCAATCCACTAATTGGTGTCAATGTTACATGGACAAATTCAATTACCACAAGGGCTGAAATCAAAAAGGCAAGAACACTTAGCCTGAGCATGGGTAACAACCAGGTTATTGAGAATTACAATGATGAGATTGTTATTGGATTAGGCTATCGTTTTGATAAAATGAACCTGATATTTGGGAAAGGCAGTAAACAAAAATCAGTAAGTAACGACTTAAACCTTCGTGCTGATTTCTCGATTGTTGATAACATCAGCTTTATTAGAAAGATTCAGGAAGACTATGACCAGCTCACCTCTGGACAAAAAATTACTAAAGTGAAGTTTACAGCTGACTATGCCTTGAGTGATCGTTTTAATATGCAGTTATTCTACGATACTAATATCAATAACCCTTACGTCTCATTATCGTATCCTATCACCAACTCTAATTTTGGTGTAAGTTTCCGATTCTCACTGGCTCAATAATTCAATTTGTATTTTGAAGCGTTAAACAACAGCAAATAGAGCTTCTTGTTCGAATTTTTATTTATGATTTTTATTAGGGTTTTCACCCATTAAAAAACACCCAGACACTGATATTCAGAACATTAATGCGCAAGCGGCATTCTTACTAACTATTAGTTAATACATATGTCATAGAATTATTTTAATAAATTCTTTACATTTGAGTCATCGTAATAAAAATAAATCGTTCAATCATGAATGTACCTGAAAATCTAAAGTATACAAAGGACCACGAATGGGTTTTAATTGATGGTGATGTAGCAACCATTGGTATTACAGAATTTGCTCAAGGAGAGTTGGGCGATATCGTTTTTGTTGAAATTGAAACAGAAGACGAAGAGTTAGACAAGGAAGAAGTTTTCGGAACTATTGAGGCCGTTAAAACTGTGTCTGATTTGTACATGCCTATTACCGGTAAGGTAATTGAGGTTAACCCTGAATTAGAAGATCAACCAGACCTTGTTAACAAGGAGCCATTTGAGGGTGGTTGGATGATTAAAGTTCAGATTGCTGACACAGCTGAGTTAGAGGACCTACTTACTGCCGAGCAATACAAAGAAGTTATTGGTTAATTTACCCAAGCACAAAGAATATGAAAAGCGACTTAAATAGTCGCTTTTTTTATTTTAACTGTTTTGCAAACATTTGACGGATGGCGGATAAATCCAATGTGGGAGTCTGTCGTTGTAATTGCTCCATTTTAGTGATGTGCTTCTTTACAAAAACCTGATGGGCATCAGATTCAATGTTAAAGGGACGGTGCTCTGCTGCTTTTATCAATTTTGTTAACTTTTCAAGAACTTTCCTCCCTTCGTCATCAAACTGGGAGTTGATGAACTTTTCCCGTATATAGGCAATAGCCTGTTCAGAAGGATGAAGCATATCATCTGCGAAGAAGCGGTAATCACGAAGTTCATCCAATAGAATTTCATAAGCCGGGAAATAATTCACAAAGTCAAATTCACTCACCAATTGCTCAATGGCCAATAATAAAGTTGATTTACTCAACTGGTTGCCATGTGCACCGTCTTTCCAGTGACGAACAGGACTTACGGTAAAGAGAAACTTAACTTTAGGATTAATGGCTTTAATTCGCTCCAATAGAGACTGATAACGCTGAATTATTTCATCGACGGACAATCGAAATCGTTTAAAATCAGCCGCTGGATATTTATGGCAATTTGACACGATTATTCCTGTATCCTTATGCTCATAAACCCATGAAGTCCCAAACGTAATGATTATCTTATCAAGCGTTTTTAACAATTCAGTACTCTTTTCAAATGATGTATTAATACGTTTCAGAAACTGCTTTCTATCCATAGCATTAAATTGACTATGGTGGTAAAAAGAATGAAAAACATGGTCTTTCTCCATGACATCTTGCTCCTCAAAAAACCGACCATCTAACAAACGCTCAAATGAGTTAGCGATTGAAAAAGGATTATATAAAACACCAAATGGGTTAACGGTAGCATTGAGACAATGGGATTGGAAATAGGCCCCGATATTAGTTGCAAAACAGCTACCAATAAATAAAAGCTTATCATCAAATTGTAGAGAATGGGCACTTAATGGCACATTGACTTCTGTTCTGAAACTGTCCATGATCTGTCAATTTTATTCTTCGAAATTAAGAAAAGTAGAAAGACAAAAAAAGCCGTTTAACTTAAGGCTAAACGGCTTTCTAAATATCTTTATGTCATTACATCACTAACTTATACCCTTTTCCGTGTACGTTAATAATTTCAACACTTGGTTCATCCTTAAGATGCTTACGCAACTTCGTGATGTATACATCCATACTTCGTGCGTTAAAGTAGTTATCATCAACCCAGATCGTTTTTAAGGCAAAGTTACGTTCCAACACCTTATTGGCATTTGTACAAAGCAACTTTAATAATTCTGACTCTTTGGTAGTCAGCTTAATGGTGTTATCACCTTCTATCAACTGTTGCTTCTGGGTATCGAACTTATACTTGCCCAACTGGTAAAATTCCTGAGCTGCATTACCTCCTTTTGTTCGACGTAAAATCGCTTCAATACGGAACAATAACTCTTCCATACTGAATGGTTTTGTAAGATAATCGTCGGCACCTATTTTAAATCCCTGGAAAATATCTTCTTTCAAAGATTTTGCCGTTAAAAAGATGATTGGTACCTCAGTATTCACCATTCGGATATCCTTAGCTAATGAAAATCCATCTTTTTTAGGCATCATTACATCAAGGATGCAGATGTCATATTTATTTGCCATGAAAGCCTTATAACCTTCTTCGCCATCAGGCATTAAATCAGTTTTTAGACCTTTTGCTTCTAAATATTCACGAAGCAACATACCTAGATTTTCATCATCTTCGGTTAGGAGGATTTTATACTCTTTTTCCATTCTTTTGTGTTTTTTAGAGGTAGGAAAATGTCAAATTTTGTGCCAACTTCAATTTCGCTTTCAACAGAAATCTGGCCACCATGGTCATCGATAATCTTTTTTACATAGGCCAATCCTAAACCAAAACCTTTGACATTATGAACATTTCCTGTCGGAACGCGATAAAACTTTTCAAATATTCTTTTAAGGTTATCCTTTGATATCCCCATACCATTATCTTTAACAGAAATGACTATTCCATTGTTCTTATTCCATGTTTTGACGTAAAGAACAGGAGCCCCCTTCCTGTATTTAACGGCATTGTCAAGCAAGTTATAAATAACATTTGTAAAATGCACTTCATCTACTGTAATAATGCTATTTTTTGCCTCTAAACGCTCAATTATCTTTCCTTGCTGATTTTCAACTTTAATCCTGAAGTTGTTGGTAACATGATGAATCAGATCATTTACATCGAGTTTCTTCATTTTCAGGCCGGACTTACCTTTCTCAAATATTGCCATTTGCAATACCTTCTCCACTTGAAAACTCAGTCTCTTGCTCTCATCCTGTATAACGCCGGATATATGCTGAAGTGTTTTGGGTGTTTTTGCTACAGAACCATCTTTCAACATTTGTGAAGCCAAAGATATCGTTGAGATAGGTGTCTTAAACTCGTGTGTCATATTATTGATAAAGTCATTCTTTATCTGGTCAAGTCGCTTTTGACGAACAATAATAATAATTGTTACAATTGACAATAATATGACAATTAAGGTAAATGCTGCCGAAGGAATAACCAGCCCCATAGATTCCAAAATAGGATTAGGCTTTTCTGTAAATAGAACCTTCAGGTAATTGGCCTGTTTATGATAGTCATTCGGAAACAAAAGCTTTGTATACAACTCATCAGGATCTTTATCCTGGTAATTCTTTGTTTGATGAACAAATTGTGTCTTGGAATTTATAACAGCAAACTCAAAAGGTGAAACAACACCCTTTTCTTCGAGCATTTCGAAAATGTACTGCTCCAATCGAAATATATCAATTCTGTTCTCAATCGGTTCATCCTGAATCAATGACTTCACCTCAGCCTGACGCTGCTTATTGTAGCGATTAAGCATATCATTCTGGATAGCTGTCATAGCATCAGTCCATGGATCAGTGGGTTCTATATTAACATAGCTTGTTCGCCCCTTAAAGGTGGTTACAAGGGAGTCCTGACTGTATTGGGAAAAACTATAAACACCAGCCGCAACATTGAAGCTGAATTGTATACTGTCACCTGCCTGTTGCTCTTTACCTTTAAAGTACTTATTCTCGTTTCTTAACCTGGCTGGAACATTACCGGCTTTGTTATTAAACTTTGAAACCCGGGCCAGACGAATATCTTCGTCTTTCTCTAAACGAACAATTACTTTATCAAGGGCTGAACTTACTGCCTGATCAAATTGCTTTTCTTCAATCTTAGAAGCATTTAGAATCCACATGGCTTGAATATAGGTTATCCCAACCAGTGCAATGGCCATAATGATGGTGAGCCCAAGAATGAATTTTTTACTCATAAAAGCAAAAATAACAGGCTAAGATGATTATCCTTGCTAATTAACATTAATTAACAGCACTTTTTAGTAACAACATGTTAATCACCTAATTCGTCTCTTTATTGTGTAGTTCTTTAAGTGTATTCCTGGCGGCATTTTGCTGAGCTTCTTTTTTGGAGAAACCTTCTCCCTGCCCGATCACTTCACCTTCTATTGCTGCCCTGGCTATAAAAGTTGGTGCTGCACCTTCTGAAATATGCTTTTCTTCGGTGATAAAATGAACACTTTTCTTGTGTTTCTGCCCCCATTCAATCAAAAGAGATTTGTAATTACTATCCTTTCTGGCCACTAATTTCAAATCAATATATTGATGAACGATCTTATCGATCACAAATTTTTCACAAACCTGATAACCCTTATCTACATATACAGCGCCGATCAAAGCCTCTAAAGCATCGCCTAGAATACTTGTTTGTGAAATATCAATTTTGGACTGGGCATTTACCCATTTCCCCATTCCCATCTTAAGGGCAATATCATTGAGCAATGAGCGGTTCACGATCCTCGAACGTGTTTTTGTTAAAAAACCTTCGTTCTTGTTTGGGAAACGATTATATAACTCATTGGCCACAATCGCACCCAACATAGCATCTCCCAAATACTCCAGGCGCTCATTGTTAATAAAGCGTTTATCCTTTCCTTTAATCATGGCTGATTTATGGATAAAAGCTTGTTTGTAAATGGAAATATCACCGGGTGTTAATCCCGTTGTCTTTTTTATAAAACTATAAAACTTTTCCCTCCGCAGAGAGAAAAGTTTTATAATGTGCAAAAGCGGTTTAATCACAGCTTTTCTACAATGCTTTAAATACCACAGATGCATTGTGACCACCAAATCCAAATGTATTGGATAATGCCACTTTAACAGTACGTTCCTGCGCTTTTTCGAAAGTGAAATTAAGCGCATTGTCTAATTCCGGATCGTCTACAAAGTGGTTAATGGTAGGAGGTACAATACCGTTCTTAATGGCAAGGATACAAGCCATTGACTCAACAGCCCCGGCTGCTCCAAGCAAGTGTCCTGTCATGGATTTTGTTGAACTGATGTTCAGCTTATAGGCCTGCTCACCAAATACTTCTTTAATAGCTTTGGTTTCAGCTATATCACCAAGAGGAGTAGATGTACCGTGTACATTGATATAATCTACTTCAGATGGATCAATATTATTGTCCTTTAAGGCATTTTCCATAACCCTCTTTGCTCCAAGTCCCTCTGGATGAGGCGCAGTTAAGTGATGTGCATCAGCTGTCATACCAGCACCTACTATTTCACAGTAGATCTTGGCACCACGAGCCTTGGCGTGCTCATATTCTTCAAGAATAATAGAAGCACCACCTTCTCCCATCACAAAACCATCGCGTTCCTTATCGAAAGGACGAGATGCGGTTTTTGGATCATCATTACGGGTTGACAAAGCTTGCATAGCATTAAATCCACCGACTCCGGCTTCATTAATTGCAGCTTCCGAACCTCCTGTTACAAATGCTTTCGCTTTACCTAAACGAATTAAGTTATAGGCATCGCCAATTGCGTTAGTTGAAGAAGCACAGGCCGAAACAGTACCAAAATTTGGTCCGCGGAAACCATATTTCATCGAAATATGTCCGGGAGCAATATCAGCAATCATTTTCGGAATAAAGAAAGGACTTAAACGTGGTGTTCCGTCCCCCTTTGCAAATCCTGTAACTTCATCAAGGAAAGTCTTGATACCGCCGATTCCTGCTCCCCAGATAACTCCAACTTCATTGTTGTCGATATCTTCAGCATCAAGCTTGGCATCGGCCACAGCCTGATCAGCAGCAATCATAGCATATTGAGCGTAAAGATCGAGCTTGCGCACTTCTTTACGATCAAAATACTCTTTCGGATCATAGTCTTTAACCTCGCACGCAAATTGCGTTTTGAATTTAGAGGCGTCAAATTGAGTAATAGGTGCAGCACCACTTACTCCATTTACCAGGTTCGTCCATGTTTCTTCAACGGTCTTACCTAATGGGGTAATGGCACCAAGCCCCGTAACAACTACTCTTTTTAACTCCATAACTACTCTTAACGTATCCTACTCTTTCTTACTTTGCGTTTTCTTCGATGTAAGCAACAGCGTCACCTACAGTACCGATGTTCTCAGCCTGATCGTCTGGAATAGCAATGTTGAATTCTTTTTCGAATTCCATAATTAACTCTACAGTGTCAAGTGAGTCAGCTCCTAAGTCATTAGTGAAGCTTGCTTCTGGAGTAACTTCAGTCTCGTCAACTCCTAATTTGTCTACGATAATTGCTTTTACTCTTGATGCAACGTCTGACATAGCTCTAAGATTTTTAAATTAATACTAAAAAATGTTCTTAAACAACTTTGCAAAGAAATACATTTGTGGATAATAATTCAAACTTCGTGTAAAGAAAATGACATTTCATGGTCATTTTTGCCTATTTTTGTCACAGTTTTTTGCTTTTTTTAAAGCTCGCAAATATAAGAAAATGAAAAAGATAGTTCTGTTTGCATCCGGTTCTGGATCAAATGTAGAAAACATTGTTAAATATTTTAAAGAAAACACAAAGGTCGAAATCAGCAAGGTTTACACAAACAACGCAAACGCCTATGTTATTGAGCGTTGCAAGAATCTCAGCATTCCTTGTAGTATATTCGGTCGAAAAGAGTTTCGTGAAAATCTGTCTGTTTTAAACGATATTCAGACCATTCAACCTGACTTAATCGTACTGGCAGGCTTTTTATGGCTTGTGCCACCAGCTTATGTTCAGGCTTTTCCTAATAAGATAATTAATATACATCCGGCTTTACTACCTAAATATGGAGGTAAAGGCATGTTCGGCCACCATGTTCACGAGGCCGTAGTCGCAAATAAGGAAAAAGAATCAGGCATAACCATTCATTATGTCAATGAAAAATACGATGACGGCAATATCATTCGGCAAGAGAAATGTACTTTAGACTCAAACGATACGCCCGAAGACGTAGCTTCAAAAGTACATGCATTGGAATATGAATATTTCCCCTTGGCAATAAAAGAAATCTTAAAGGCATAAAAAAAGGAGCTTAAGAGCTCCTTTTTTTATATCTGTATTAATTTTCCTTAGTAATTTCTTTCACCGGCAACTGCAAAGAGTCCAATTGATGTTTTAAAGGCTCTATAAACATCGTAAAGGCAGGCATATTTTCTTCCTTAACCGGATTAACCGGTGGGGCATCAATTTTCAATGGATCAACCGGCTTGCCGTTTTTATACACCCTGAAATCAAGGTGAGGGCCTGTTGATAATCCTGTTGAACCTACATAACCGATTAACTGACCTTGCTTAACATGAGTTCCTTTTGATATGCCTTTTGCAAAACCATGTAAGTGCATATAAACTGTTGTATAGACACTATTGTGTTTTATCTTTATATAATTACCGCCTCCCCGCTTCTGGTAGGCACGTGCGATAACACGTCCATCACCCAGTGCATAAACCGGTGTACCGGTAGGAGCGGCATAATCAATGCCATGGTGCGGACGACGTATCTTTAGCACGGGATGCAAACGACTATGAGAAAAACGACTGCTGATTCTTGAAAACTTTAGCGGCGCTTTCAAAAATGCCTTACGCAAGCTTTGTCCCTGCTCATCAAAAAAGTGCTCAACACTATCTTCAGCATAACTAAAAGCGTAATAATCCCTCCCCCTGTGATTAAACACCGCTGAATGGATTTTACCAATACCAATACTCACACTGTCAACGTATTGCTCATCGTAATATACCTTGAAATTATCACCTTTCTCAATACCGAAAAAATCAACTGTCCAGGCAAATATTTCCGATAATTCAATGGCTAGCAAAGGATTAATATCATGCTCCGTCATGGTAACCCATAAGGAGGAGTTAATGACACCGGTAGCGGTTTTGGGGACAATACGTGTTTCTTTTACATCACGATACACATGTATCGAGTCAGTCAATGAAACCACCATATAATCGGTATTGTCAATCGCATAAACAAAATGATTTAACTGCTTAAGTGTATCCTGACTGTAAAATAAGGTATAACGATTACCAACCTTGATCTTTCTAACGTCAAATACCGGTTTTGTTTTCTCAACAATGGTATTAATAGTTGGATAGTCTACACCTGCCTTCAAAAACACATCTGCAAGAAACTGGTTACGCTTGATGGTGCTTTCCTCAATGGCAAATGAATCAACCGGAAGTCCATATAATAATTCAGGCTCAGGAATCTCAATCACACTTAGCGAATCAAGGGTTTCTTCCGTTACTGGTGATACCGGATGCTTATACCTGTGAATGGCGAAATAAATGGCAGGTATTACAAGTATTGCCACAACAACGGCAACTATTAGTTTCTTTTTGATCATTAGAATTTGTTTTGAAGTGCATGCAAGTTAATAATAGTTGATTAGTTTTTCAGGCAACAAGAGCAAGTTTATTACTCCACGCCTCATAATCATTTAGTAAAAAAATGATACTAGATCTTTATCTTATCAAAACCCTGCCCATAAACACCCATCACAGTACCTACAGTAATAAAAGCGTCAGGATCTATTTGCTTTACCACTTTAAATATTTCCTGTGTTTCATTTTTACGAGCTATAACCATCAGTACCTGACGATCTTCCCCAGAATAGCCCCCTTTTCCATGGAGAATGGTAAGACCTCTCTCTGCTTCGAATATGACTGACTTTCGCAACTCCTCAGGCTTGCTGGAGATAATAAAGAACTGAACCGTTTGTTTATTACCCGAAATAACCATATCCACAGTATAAGCCAATATAGCCATGGTCATAAAACCATAAACTACCGTTTCAATGGAAGAGGACTGGACCAGAAAAAATGAAGATGAAATGATCAATACATCCATACCCAGAAGCAATCGACCAAGGCTTATATTCTTATACTTATTAATAATCATGGCAACAATATCAATCCCCCCGGTACTGCCTCCATTAACAAATACAATACCTGCACCAAGCCCCCCAAGGATGCCTCCAATAATAGCATTCATCATCACCTCTGAAACAACAGGCTCAATAAACATGGGGCGCAGCACGCTTAAAAGACCTGAAAATACTAAAACACAATAAATGGTTTTAATACCAAAGGATGCTCCAAGTATTCGTATGGCTAACAGTATTAAGCCAATGTTGATGACCAGGGTTGTTAAGCCCACATCCCAGCCTGCAATAAAATAAATAATGGTGGCTATACCGGTTAATCCTCCACCAACTATCTTGGCTGGTATTAAGAAAGCTGTCCAGCCTAAGGTACCAATAGCCAAACCAATGGTTAGCATTACATAGCTCCGTAGCTCTTTCAATATGGCTGTTTTGTTTTGCATGCTTTTATAATTTACTCTTCAGACAATATAACCTAATTACAACTTTGATCTAATATGAATATGTTTAACACTCAAAAAAAGCCTACAAGAAAAATATCTTGCAGGCTTTATATTAAAGTGTATTTTATACTCCAAACAGATATTAGCCTACCACAATATTAATAATCTTCTTAGGTACGATAATAACTTTTCGAACAGTTTTACCTTCTAACCATTTGGCAGCTGAATCATGTTCCATCACCGACTTCTCAATATCGGCATTGCTCATATCAGCCGGCAGATCGATCTTAAAGCGCATTTTTCCATTAAATGAAACCGGATAGGTAACCGAAGACTCGACCAGGTAACTCTCATTCAATTGGGGCCACTGCGCATCACAAATCGTAGTGTCATTACCAAGACTATGCCACAACTCTTCACACATATGTGGTGCAAAAGGTGCCAGCAATGCTAATAAAGGCTCTAGTATCTCACGTTTGTTACATTTTAAATCATTCAGTTCATTCACACAGATCATAAATGCACTTACGCAAGTATTGAAAGAGAAACGCTCAACATCTTCAGTAATCTTCTTTATTGTACGGTGCAAGGCTTTTAATTCATCAGGACTTGCTTTCTCATCGCTAACACTGAACACATCATCCTTATAGAATAAACGCCATGTTTTACGAAGGAACTTATGTACTCCGTCAATCCCATTTGTATCCCATGGTTTTGACTGCTCCAATGGCCCTAAGAACATTTCATATAAACGCAAAGTATCCGCACCATAATCTGCAATTATAGTATCAGGATTCACTACGTTATACATTGATTTGGACATCTTTTCAACAGCCCAACCACAAATGTATTTGCCATCTTCCAGTATAAACTCGGCATTGGCGTAATCAGGACTCCACTTTTTGAATGCCTCCATATCCAATTCATCATTACGAACGATATTAACATCAACGTGAATTGGCTGCACATCATGTTCTTTGCGCAAATTGTAAGAAACAAATGTATTGGTTCCTTTTTTACGATACACAAAGTTAGATCGCCCCTGGATCATTCCCTGGTTGATCAGCTTTTTGTATGGCTCATCTTTTATCACTTCTCCGATATCGAACAAGAACTTATTCCAGAAACGTGAATAAATCAGGTGACCTGTGGCATGCTCCGTACCTCCAATGTACAAGTCAACATCCTGCCAGTACTCATTAGCTTCTTTACCTACCAGTGCATTATCATTTTTAGGATCCATATAGCGCAGGTAATAGGCCGACGAACCGGCAAACCCTGGCATGGTATTTAATTCCAGTGGATATCCTTCTTCTGTTTCCCAACCTTTGGCACGTCCCAATGGTGGCTCTCCCTGCTCCGTTGGCAGGTATTTGTCAATTTCAGGCAATTCCAAAGGTAACTTTGAGTCATCCAGCATGTAAGGCATATCATCCTTGTAGTACACTGGAAATGGCTCACCCCAGTATCGTTGGCGGCTAAAAATAGCATCGCGTAAACGATAATTCACCTTCACTTTACCAATACCTTTTTCCGCTATGTATTCTTTGGTTTTAGCAATGGCATCCTTTACATCCAAGCCATCGATGATACCTGAATTAACCATGGTACCTTCCTTAGAGTCAATTGAATCATCCCAGGTCGCAGGATCTGTTTCTTCAGCTCCCACGGGGATTACCACCTGGCGGATTGGCAGGTTAAAATGCCTGGCAAACGCAAAATCACGCGAATCATGCGCAGGCACAGCCATAATAGCACCGGTTCCGTAGCCTGCCAATACATAATCACTGATCCAAACCGGTATTTCCTCATTGGTTAACGGATTGATGGCATAGGCACCTGAAAATACTCCGGTTACCTTTTTAACCTCAGCCATACGCTCACGCTCGGTTCGTTTCTTTGTTTCAACAATATATGCATCAACAGCAGCACGCTGCTCTGGTGTTGTTAGCTGGTCCACCAACTCACTTTCCGGCGCCAAAACCATAAAGGTAACACCATATACCGTATCGGCACGTGTGGTAAAGATTTCCATCTCCACATCTGAATCTTTGGCTTTAAAGGTCATTTCTGCGCCTTCCGAACGACCAATCCAGTTGCGTTGTATTTCTTTTAACGAATCACTCCAGTCTACATTATCCAATCCGGTCAATAAACGATCGGCATAGGCTGACACGCGCAATGACCACTGACGCATTACTTTCTGCTCAACAGGGTGACCTCCCCTAACAGACAACCCCTCCTTCACCTCATCGTTGGCCAACACAGTACCTAAAGCAGGACACCAGTTCACCATTGTATCAGCCAGGTAAGCCAAACGGTAGTTTAGTAAAATCGATTGTTGCTCTTTCTCATCTTTAGCCTGCCACTCTTCTGCGCTAAAACTTAACTCCTCGCTACAAGCCAGATCCAATCCTTTAGTACCGCTTTTCGCAAACACCTCAATCAACTCGGTAATCGGGCGCGCCTGCTTTGCCTGATTACAGTAGTAATGGTTAAACATTTGAATGAAGGCCCATTGCGTCCAGTGGTAATACTTTGGATCACAGGTCTTCACCTCACGGTCCCAATCATAGCAAAAACCAATTTTATCGAGTTGTTCGCGGTAACGGTTCAGGTTATTTTCTGTAGTAATAGCCGGATGCTGTCCTGTTTGGATGGCATACTGCTCAGCCGGTAAACCATAGGCATCGTAGCCCATAGGGTGCAATACGTTGAATCCGTTTAAACGCTTGTAGCGGCTGTATATATCTGAAGCTATGTAACCGAGTGGGTGACCTACGTGCAAACCAGCTCCCGATGGATAAGGGAACATATCTAACACATAGTATTTCGGACGACTGTTGTCCACCTCCACTTTGTAAACTTTGTTATCGCTCCAGTGCTTTTGCCACTTTTGTTCTAACTCTTTAAAATTGTATTCCATGATATAAGATTGACTTCGTGCGCCTTGCACACAATACTTTTCTATTCACTTTTTCAAAGTGCGAAATTAGTAAAACTTATTAAAAGGATATCGGACAATGGCTCATGAAAAATATCATTTTGGAAATATTCATTTATTGATGCTCCAACAGGCCCAACCTAACCCGGATACTGACATTATTAATATTAGTCAAAGTAATCCTTATATTGGCGGGGAAAATAATATCGAAGTAACATTCATTATCATAGCCTTAACTTATATGTCATTACCGTTTCATCATCAATAATAATATCCAGATAACCTGAGCGATGACCTTCCGCATCAATTAATAAGGTAATTACATCACCATTCCTTTGCACATCAGCATCCTTCATATATTTCATGCCATGAAACGCATAATGAAAAACATGCTTTCTATCTCTGGTCGTTTTAAACTTAATGATGATCCTTTGCTTACTGGTCTTCTTTAACACCCCATTCATTGGAGACAATAATTCTATATCCTTCTTAAAGAATGTATGATAGAAAAGCGGCTGTTGCGAAAAGTCTTTTAATGTCAGTTCAGTGAAATTCCACTCCTGCTCTTCAGGAAAGTGATTATAAGTGAAAATGGCAGGCTCTACCGCATAAAAGGCGGTAGTAAAAGCAGGCACAAACTTCCTTGTTTTGTAATCAACATGCCCTGCTCCCCATGTTGCGTCAACAAAGGACCACTCATCGTCTATACGAATGGCATTCCAGGCATGATCCGGTTCAGAGCGTACCTTACCAATATCATTCAAATGGCTTCGTGAATATCCGCTTATGACCTCACATTCTATTCCACAGGCCTGGCAAAGCAAACGATATAACTCTGCATAGCCCTGGCAAACCGCTTTCTTCTTTTTTAAGGTACTCCTTGCCAATTCATCTCTGAGCGCTTTCTCCTTTTGATATTTCTCTGCTTCGTTTCTGTATGAAAAATGTGCAACACGCTGAACCTGGCCAGAAAAAAGAGCCTTGGCATCATACTTTATATGCATTGCCATCCAGGTATAAATTGCAGCGGCCCGGTCATAATCGTTCTCAAAATCAGTGATGATACGTTCACTTAGGGTTTCATACAGACTGAAGGAAGATGGATAGGTATCTACCTTGTCGATTACTTCCTGATCAATCTGGGCCAGTATAAATTGACCTGTCATCAGAAACAAACCAAGTAACAATTCCTTCATCATGATCACCAACCTTATTAATTCAACTCCGCTTCCTTATCTCTTTTGATCAGATTATAGATGGTAGATTTACCAATATCCAATTTAGCTGCCACCTTTAGCACATTATTATTGTATTTTTTCAAGAAGTGACGAATAATGGATTCGGTGTATTCTTTCAGTGTCATTTCGCGACCAAACATTTCCATCTCACCCTGTGTCGAACTAAAAACAACATGCTCTTCATCTATGATATTATTATTGGTCAATACAGCCCCCAACTCGACTACTGCCTTTAATTCACGTACATTACCAGGGAAGTTATATCCCAGCAATTTCTTTTTGGCGCGTGGTGTTAAATCAATTTTCTTAAGACCATTCTCCTTGCAAAACGTTTTTAAAAAGAAATTACTCAACAATAAAACATCTTTATTACGATCTTTTAGTGCCGGCAGATGAATGGGTAAACCTAACAAACGATAGTACAAATCCTCACGGAAATTACCTTTGCGTGACTCTTCGGCAAGATCTTTATTGGTAGCTGTTATTATACGCGTATTTATTTTAATGACCGCATTACCTCCAACGCGGGTAATTTCACGTTCTTGTAATACCCGCAGCAATTTAACCTGCAGGTTAAAATCCATCTCGCCAATCTCATCCAGAAAGACCGTGCCTCCATCAGCCTCCTCAAATTTTCCTTTCTTGGTATTGATGGCGCCCGTAAAAGCCCCTTTTTCATGACCAAATAATTCACTTTCTATTAATTCACGGGGAATGGCTCCCATATTGACCGCAATAAAAGCTTTATCCTTACGTGGCGAATTATAATGAATGGTTTTAGCTATTAACTCCTTACCTGTTCCTGTTTCACCGTATACCGACACATTAATATTTGGTACATTGACCGCTTTATCGATTAAAGCATAAACCGCTTTAATAGCAGGACTGTCGCCTATGATCGCATTCTTATAGTCATACTTATTCCCAATCTCTGTTTTTAACTGGGTTATTTCATTTCTTAGCGATTTATTGGTCTTGATGTTGTTAATCGCGTGAAGCAGCCGGTCTTTGATATTCTCATCCTTGGTAATGTAATCGTAGGCGCCTTCTTTCAACAATTGAACAGCTGTTGAAATATCGTCCTGCCCGGAGATAATGATGACGTCAATCTCAGGATTAAACTTTTTTATCTTTTTCAGGATCTCATTCCCGGTATAATCAGGCAAGCCTAAATCGAGTGTGACCACATCCGGATTATCACCCAGATTCTTAATAAAGTCCTTACCGTTGAAATAAGTACTTACCTCATAATCAGGATTGAGCTTTAAGGTATGCTCAATTAATTTATTAAAAACCCTGTCGTCCTCAATTATGCTAATTCTCATATCCAGTCCTGTTCTTCTATCCCAAGGCATGAGTGCCTGAGCTTCATATTTCGTAAATTTAAAAATTGTTTTGGCTCTTATGGGCTATTTTTGACGATTAATGAAATATTTTTGCCAAATAAGAGTTTATTAAGTTAAAAAGTTATTACTTAAGTAAAAGCTATTATTTTTGAATGTTTAGAAACTGTTGAAGTTTTGCATCTTAAATACCTAAAGTCGAAAAGAATTCATGATTCTTAGAAAGATCAGCATTATACTTATCCTTGTGTCTCTATTGGGCTGCAGCACCAAGAAAAACACATGGCTAAGCCGTAATTACCATAACCTGACTGCCTATTACAATGTGTATTTTAATGGCAGAGAAGCATTCAACAATGGTGACAAAGCCATTATTGAGAGCTACCAAAACGATTATTCCAATATTCTTCCTGTCTTTGAAGCATCAGATCCGGATGCTGCAAGTGTTGCAAGTGGTGATATGGACCGGGCCATAGAGAAAGGACAAAAGCTGATCAAAAAGCATTCTATAACAGCCAAACCTAAAAAGCGATCCAGAAACAATCAATATGCAGCCGAATTCTACAGTAAAAAAGAATTCAACGCCTGGGTTGATGATGCTTATGTATTAATGGGTAAGGCACAGGTTTACAAACACGAACAGTCTTTGGCCATACGAACACTTCAGCAGGTAATTCGTGATTTCCCCAACTCTGAATCAATGTACGAGGCTTTAATATGGCAGGCACGCGCTTACACTGACAGAGGCGATTATATTGGAGCTATGGCTGCTCTTGAAAGCTACGACCTGGGCGGTAATGCTCCTACTGAATTTTATTCAGACTACATGGCAACCTACGCCAACTTATTATTGGTTCAGGAAAAATACATTGAAGCTATTCCATACCTGCAAAACGCTTTATCTGACGAGAAAAGTAAACACAAAAGACTGCGTTATTCATACATACTCGGACAGTTGTATTTGATGAACAACCAGCGCGAGGAAGCAGCAGAATCATTTGGCTATGTGGCAAAGGCCAGCACCAACTATGAAATGACTTTTAATGCCAAGGTTAATCAGGCGTCAATTATCTATGCCAATGCCGACATTGACGAAGTAAAAAAACAATTGCACAAGCTGCGCAAAGACAAAAAGAATAAAGATTATCTCGACCGCATCTATTTTGCATTTGGTAAAGTAGCCTTACAGGAAAACCTGGAACAGGAAGCTTTACGTAACTTCAAAAAGTCTGTTAGCGCCAGCGTTGACAACGAAAACCAAAAGGGTTTATCCTATCGTGAAGCTGGCGAGATCTATTACGGACGCATGGATTATGCCAATGCTTACTTTTACTACGACAGTGCCCTTGTATCCATTGATGAAGACTATGAACAAATTGAAGAATTAAAAGAACGCCATTATGGCTTAAGCGGTTTGATCGATCACTTGCTGACAGTACAGCGTGAAGACAGCTTGCAACGCCTGGCCGATATGAGTGAACCGGTTCTTTATGCCTACCTGGATGATATCATCGCCAAAAAAGAGGCCGAACAAAAGCGCCTTGAGAAAATGCAGCAAGAGGAAAGCATGAGTGATGCTTTCTTTTACCAGACTTCAAACATGAGGGATGCAACCGGCCAAAGCGGCAAATGGTACTTCTACAATCAGAATTCCATGGGCATGGGAAAACTGGAATTTGAAAAGCGATGGGGAAAACGAAAACTGGAAGATAACTGGCGACGTAAAGACAAGAGTAAGGTTGATGTCGAACAGCAGGCTGCAGACGATCCGTTTGCCTTACCTGACGACCCTTTTGCCAATCAGGGTAAAGATGATGAAAAAAAGGAACAAAGTGAGGAATCAACCACCACAACAAACGTAGCCATACCAAGCCGCGAGCAATTACTGGCAGATATACCTTTAAGCGATGAAAAACGTAAAGCTTCAGATGAAAAAATTGAAGAAGCTCTTCTTGAACAAGGTCTTGTTTTTATGGATCGCCTGGAGAACTACCCTAAGTCCATTGAAGCCTTAGAAGATCTGTTAAGCCGCTACCCTCAAGCAGAATCGCGTGACGAAGCGCTTATTGCCTTATATAATGCCTACCGTTTAAATGATGACAACGCAGGTATGCTGGCCACTAAAAAGCGTATTGAACAGGAGTTTCCTGACCATCGTTTTGTGGCTTATCTTAATGATCCCGATTTCTTCAATAAAATTCAGGAAAAGAAAGAGCAGGAATCAAAGGCTTATGAAGACACGTATGAAGATTTCCTCTTTGGACGTTTCGACATTGTGATTGCCGGCAGTGACAAAGCCATAGCCGAATCAGGTGTAGATAGTAAGCTCACCAACAAATATCATTTGCTACGCGGTTTATCATACGGTAAAAAAGGTGATGTTGAAGCATTTAAATCTGACCTTAATACCATAATCAACAACGACAATGATAGCGAAGAGGCCATACTGGCAGAGGCGCTACTAAAACACCTGAATGAAGGCAAAGCACCTGTGCAGGGAACACTTTTCTCTGCATCGCCAGGTATTACCTCTCAAAGCCAGACACAATCTGACGATGGCATTGAGGCGCCTGAACAAACCGCCGGCTTTGTATATGTTGAAGTGGAGCCCTATGAGCTTATTGTAATGGGTATCGCCACTGAAAACATTAACCGTGCCGTATACAATGTCGCTGATTACAACTTTTCACGCTACCTGTTACACGACTTCGAAATTCAGGAAAAACGACTGCTCGATGGCTCTGTTGCCTTAACGGTATCGGGCTTCTCCAACAGGGTTGAAGTAATGGATTATTTCTACGGTCTCCGCGAAAACCCACACTTCTTTGGATTTAAGCGCGTAACAAATAACATTGTTTGCTTATCAGAAAGCAATACTAGTAAATTCTATCTCTCAGGCCTGGTAAAAGATTACATTGAGTTCTTTGAGAAGTATTACCTGCAACACGCCGACCAAAAAGAGTTGGAAAAAGTAATGCTTAAGGAAGAACCTGCAAGCGAGGAGCTAAACACGAGCGATACTGCGGCACTTCAACAAGAAACGGCCGAAGAAGAAGCCCGATCAACGAATACAAACACTCAAACGGCAACTGAAGAATCAATTGAGCAGGCAGAAAATAAGTCTGAAGAAATACAAGCTCAGGAAGCTAGCGAAAAAACAGAAGAAGCAGTAAGCAAAAAACAAGAAACATCACTGGAGAGTGAGGTTGCCGCGATAACGCCTCCTGCTAAAGAATCCGAAGCCGAAACAACCGCCAGTGATGCGGAAGATATTCAAGAAAGTGTTGCCCCGGCTCAAGCAGAGCCTGTATCAATATACAGCAGTTTACCAGATGAAAAACACAGCGTTCTAATCATCGTCAGAAAAACCCGCATTGATTACAATAAACTTCAAAGGAACTTCGCTTCATATACCCGAAACAACTTTGGCACCGATAAAAAGGTGAGTTTACTTGAACTTGGAACAGATTATCGAATGGTTCAGGTTGACGGATTCAGTAATGCCGAAGAAGCCAGGGCCTATATCAAAGGCATGGAAAAATATCCATATCTGACACGTGATATCCTGCGCAAGGAACACTATATCTGGCCAATTTCAGAAAGTAATCTGAAAAAGCTGAATGAGACGGTTGACATTGATGCATATGACACTTTCTTCAAAACGAATTATTAGTAGCTTTGTTAGTATGGTGTAGTTTTTGCTAAACTATGCCTCTGCATTAAAGAAGATAGCTTATGAATGAAAGTGGAATTAAAATACTATGGGTCGATGATGAAATAGAACACCTGAAAGCACACATTCTTTTCCTGAAAGAAAAAGGCTATGAGGTTGAAACTGCCACCAATGGCTACGATGCATTGGAATTGGTAAAATCTACTTTTTATGATCTTATCTTTCTGGATGAAAACATGCCGGGCATAACTGGTCTGGAAACACTTTCTCAGTTAAAAGAGCTGCGCTCTGAAGTACCGGTTATCATGATAACCAAAAGTGAAGAGGAGGATATCATGGATCAGGCTATTGGCAATCAAATCGCCGATTATCTTATTAAGCCCGTCAACCCACGACAGATATTGCTCTCCATTAAAAAGCATCTTGATAAAAAAGACCTGGTTACTAAAACGACTACTTCGGGCTACCAATCACAATTTGGTCAAATTGCATTGCAAATAAACGATTCATTTACACACAATGACTGGGTCGACATCTACAAAAAGCTAATATACTGGGAACTGGAACTGGAACAGGGCGACGGCACAATGGATGAAGTACTGGGCATGCAGAAAAACGAAGCAACTCAGACCTTTACCAAGTTTGTCAAGAAGAACTACCTCAATTGGCTCAATAAGCAGGATGAAGCTCCGTTAATGTCCAATAACCTGGTTAAAGAAAAGGTATTGCCTCTGCTAAACAAGGGGGAAAAAGTGTTTTTTATCGTCATCGATAACTTCAGGTACGATCAGTGGGAGGTATTAAAAAAAGTCATTGCCGCCGACTACCTCGTAGAAGACGATAATCCCTATTACAGTATACTACCAACTGCTACTCAATATGCCCGGAACTCAATATTCTCAGGTCTGATGCCATCACAGATCAAAGAAATGTTCCCTCAATACTGGGTGGATGATGATAGCGAAGAGGGCAAAAATAAATACGAAGGCGAACTATTGGGGACTCTACTGGAGCGATTTCGCCTGAAACACAGCTATGCCTATCGTAAGATCTCTGACAGTGATGCAGGCAAAAACCTGCTGGATGAATTACACATATTACTCAACAACGATTTAAATGCAGTCGTGTTTAACTTCGTTGACATGCTATCGCATGCGCGAACCGAAATGAAGATGATCAAAGAACTGGCGCGTGATGAAGCAGCCTATCGCTCTTTAACCCAATCATGGTTCGATCATTCATCGCTCAAGGAGCTTCTGCACCGACTAAAAGACGAAAACATTAAAGTAGTATTGACAACAGATCATGGTACCACACGAGTGCAAAATCCGGTTAAGGTTATCGGCGATCGAAACGTCAATACCAACCTACGATATAAACAAGGCAAAAACCTTTCGTATAAATCAAAAGAAGTATATGAAATATTGAAGCCGGGAGAAGCCTCCTTACCGCGATACAACGTTTCTACGGCCTATATCTTTGCCTGCAACAACGATTTTTTTGCCTATCCCAATAACTACAACCATTACGTCAGCTATTATCGCGACACCTTCCAGCATGGCGGCATTTCACTGGAAGAAATGATCATACCATGCGTTACAATGAGAGGTAGGAAAAGTTAGTTAGGCCATTAGATCGATAGGTTTTTAGACAAAAAAGCAGACTTAGAATTAATTAATCCCCCTCAGGCATTCGGCCGGTTCCCCCAATGGTAATGGCATTAAGTTAAGGCTGATGGTTTGAAACAGTGACTTTGTTTCAGACTTTCAGCCTGATATTTACATTGTTATTATTTTCAAGGGGCGATGCCCACGAGTGTTCGAAAAGATTCAAACATTCACATATATAGTGTTTTGCAAGCTGTAAATCAGCTCTCCTCCTGGCAAGGAGGAGTACCTCGACGAAGGAGAGGGGAGGTGG
>NZ_JBNGPA010000047.1:0-34313 GCF_050589845.1 Carboxylicivirga agarovorans
CGGATATGCCTCCCAACCCCGACCTGGATATATCTCAATAAAGCAAGGATTGGATATTTTTACAATAAAATACGAAGGTTATTTGCTTGCTATGAGCATATTGAACAATAATAACAGTAAAGAGTAGTTTTGTAAGGAGGAGAGCTGATTTACATGATGCATAGATCTATACGTTTATAAAACTTCTTTTCGAACACTAAAAGGCAAAGCGCAGCGCCGCCCCGGGTTACCCAATGCCCATCAATCCGGTGCAACAGCAATGGTTCTTCGGCCACTTCTGTTCCATGCACTGGCATAACAAATGTTCGATTGTGTATAAATACATCTCTATAAAGTTCAGCCCATTCAGGGCTGATGGTAGGTGCTTATTTATGTTATGTCCCCTCAGAACATTGATATAATCAAACCTGAGATAAGCCAACAAACCCAAAGCAATTAATAACACATGGATAATCAATCAGTTATTGACTTATTCGATAATTTATCTCAACTTGAATAATATCAAGGCATAGCAATAAATCATAATGACAACTTAAATCATAATTACCTGATAAACTATTACAAATGAAAAGAACAGTATTTCTCCTTGTTGCTCTTATGTTTGCAACAACAATATTTGGTCAGGAGCGGCCTGATCATTTTGATGCCATGAGCTGGCGATTTATAGGTCCCATAGTCGGTAACAGAGGATCTGTTACAATTGGTCATCCCACCGAGCCCCATACATTTTATCATGGAGCAAGTAACGGCCTTTGGAAAACTGAAGATGCAGGCACTTACTGGGAGCCTGTTGGAGATGAATATTTTAAGTATGGCAGTATTGGCGCAATGGAATTCTCTGACTCAAATCCCAACATTGCCTATGTAGGAACCGGTGAACCGCAAATGCGTAACAATGTAAGCTGGGGTGATGGTGTATATAAAACAACAGATAACGGTAAAACATGGACAAATGTAGGCCTGGAGAATACAAAACACATTTCGCAGGTACGGGTACACCCTACTAACCCTGACATCGTATTCGTCGGGGCCTTTGGTCATGCCTTTGGCCCTAATCCGGATCGCGGGGTATTCCGCACAAAAGACGGCGGCACTACCTGGGAAAAAGTTCTTTATAAAAGTGATCGTGCAGGTTGTATCGACCTGGTCATGAACCCATCCAATCCTGATGAACTTTTTGCTGTCATTTGGGAGTTTGAGCGTAAAGCCTGGGGGCCTAAAACGGGTGGTCCTGAATCAGGACTTTGGAGGTCATTGGATGGTGGAGATACCTGGACTGAGATCACCTACAACGATGGCCTGCCTGATAAAGGGCGTGGCCGAACCGGCATCACCATGTCGGCTGCCGACGCCAAAAGAGTATATGCGCTCATTGACTCAGAGACTAAACCAGGGTTATATGTATCAAATGACCTGGGAGACAACTGGGAGTTCGTATCAGACTTTTTTCAGATAATCGGACGTCCTTTCTATTATAGTCATATTTATGCCAGCCCTCATGATGCCAATGAATTATGGAGCCCTAACAACCGCATGTTCATGACTAAGGACGGTGGCAAAAACTGGATACTTGACCCGGGTATCAAAGATGACTTTCATGATATATGGATATGCCCTAAGGACCCGATGCGAATGATCGGCTCAAATGATGGCGGATGCCAGGTTAGTATAACAGGCGGTAAGACCTGGAGCAGTCAACACACTCAAAAAAATTCGCAGTTCTACCGTGTTAACGTTGATAATGATTTTCCATACAACGTATATGGCAGTGGACAAGATATCCTGGCCTACAAGGTACCAAGTGCATCGCGCTGGGGCGGTATTTCAGGATACGAAACCACCATAATCGGCAATGGTGAAATAAGCAGTGTTATACCCAATCCTGATGACCTTAATATCGTCTATAACATATCTGGTGGGGCACCTATGGGCAGTGGGGCACCCTTTACTGTCAATAACCTGGCCACAGGGCAAAACGAAGTACGTTCGGTATGGCCTGTTCCATTGTTTGGCTTAAACGGGTCAGACCTAAAATACCGTTTTAACTGGGATTTGGCCTACTTTTTATCGCCACACGACAATAAAACCATTTACCTGGGAGGTAATGTACTATTCAAGAGTACCGATGAAGGGCTCAATTGGGAGGTGATCAGTCCCGATCTGACCAATGACCTGAAAGACAGACAGAAAATAACAGGCACCCCCTGGTTATCGGAGTATTTTGGACAGGAAATTTACAGCACCATTAAACGTATGGATGAATCACCTGTTCAACAAGGTGTTATCTGGACAGGCTCAGATGATGGAAAAGTCTTCATTACTAAGGACGGAGGTGCCAATTGGGAGGACATTTCAATTGTAGACCCTGCACTGCCACAATACTCGCAGGTCTATGAGATAGAGCCATCGCCACATGATGCGGCTACTGCCTACGTCGTTTATTCAAACTTCAACACCTACAACGACTACAAACCGTATATCTTCAAGACAACAGATTATGGTCAAACCTGGACCAATCTTTCATCCATGTTCCCTCAAACAGAGATAACACGAACCATCAGGGAGGATAAAGTGCGTAAAGGCCTGTTATTTGCCGGCACTGAAACAGGTGTTTATTATTCTTTGAACGACGGGCAGTCGTGGGACAAGCTCAAGGCTAATCTACCGGCAGTACCGGTTGTTGATATGAAAATCAAAGATGTTGATCTGGTTATAGCTACCAACGGCCGTGGATTCTGGATCATGGATGACATCACGCCATTGCGCGAGAAATCACCTGAAACAGATGGCAAAGCGGTTCACCTGTATCCGATACCTGAGCATACACGTTTTGGTTATAACTGGTGGCTGGATTATTTTCCCGGTGGTGATCCGGCAATGAAAAAGAACTACTTTGTTCAGAATATGCGCCCAGGCCTGACGTTCTATGAATTAACATTTAAACAGGTTAACGGAGAGCGAAAACGCCAATTCATTGATGCAGGTGATCCTAAACCACTTGGACCTGTCTTCTATTTCAAGCTGGAACAAGAACCAAAGGATATCACCATCGAGATACTGGATAAAAATGGTCAACTTCTTCGCACATACACCAAAGAGCAAATGATGCTTAACTATGGTAAAGACGGCGATTTCAATACGGGCATGAATAAATTTGTATGGGATATGCGCATCAATATGTTACCGCGTGTTCCCAAGCGTCCGCCAACAGCTATCATACCCATTGTTCCTCCCGGAGAATACCAGGTTAAACTAACAGTGGACGGCACGGTAGAAACACAGCCATTTATGATAAAGATGAGTCCTAAAGAAACTTACTCACAAGCCCAGGCAGAAGCTAAATATGACTTCTGGATGGAGATGTATGAAGTGGCAGGACAATCTACCGCGAGGATAATTGAAGCTCTTGAAACCCGTGATGCAGCATTGAAAAAGCTGGAAGACTTTAAGCAATCAGGCGCCAAATCGGGTAAAATTAAAGATGCGCAGAAACAGGCAGATGAAATAAGCCGTATCGTTGGTGAGTACGAAAGTACTTTTGTTTCAACAGGCAGAACCCTTGCTGAGGTCATCAATTTGCCCGCTACCATTTTGTTTAAAATGTCATTTATGAGTGGTATTCTCGATCATTCTGAAGGGCCCGTTACAGGTAGCATGCAAGCTGAATTTAAAGGATTGGTTGAAGAGGCGAAAAAAGCCGATCAGGCTTACCAGGAAAACATTACTCCTGTTTTAGAGAAGTTTAATAAAGTCATCAACTGATGATCAGTCATTCTTAAATAAGAATTGTTCAATAGATACGTTTCTCGCTAAGGTCGCAAGGTAAATGAATATAACATTCAACACTTTGCGACCTTTGCGATTCTTCTTTTTTGCGTTCTTTGGGAGAATCGTTTTTTCAGACAGTCCCTTTTATTGCCTGAACCATAACACTTTTAATTTTGTTGACCAACAACATAGGTTTTCTAAAAACAGAATGATATGCTCCGTATTTTCACTTCTTTACTCATAGTCATTGTCATAAATGGCTGTCATGATAAATCAAAGTCCAACAGTCAGTTTCAACACAATATTGAAGGAGAAAACAGGCCATGGAAGCATGAACGTTTCGATAATGCAAACAATAAATTCTCTTTTGCAATCTTTTCTGATCTGACCGGAGGAGAACGCCCTGAAATATTTAAAGTGGCGGTAGAGCAGCTCAACCTCTTAAGACCTGAGTTTATAATAAATGTTGGCGACTTAATTGAAGGTGCTGATTCCATACCTGAGGACTGGCATCGGCAATGGGATGATTTCGATAACAGAGCCGGCAAAGCCACAGCCCCCATCTTCTATATGGGCGGCAACCATGATCTGACCGGTCATATCGCACGGCAGGTATGGAAGACCCGCCTGGGCCCCCGTTATTATCACTTCAGGTATAAAGACGTGTTATTCCTGTTTTTTGATACCGAAGATAATGCTGACGAAAGAATGGCCGAAATAGAACAGATGCGCGAAGTGGCCTTACAAGATTTAGAGGAAGGAGGCTGGGATGCCTTTTGGCAATCAGAATATGCCAATATACCTGAACGCACAAGTGGCACAGTGAGTAAAGCGCAAGCTGATTACTTTATCAATGTCATTGAAGAAAATAAAGATGTCAGATGGACCTTTGTTCTGATTCATAAACCAGCCTGGCAAAAGGCTGATGAAGAAAACTTCATTAGGGTTGAAATGGCTTTAAAAGATATGCCTTACACTGTTTTTAATGGTCATACTCATATTTACAAATACACTCAACGGCATGGTCATGATTATATTAACCTGTCAACAACAGGCGGTCATCAGTTTCCCGACAGAGGTCCGTCATTTGATCACATTACCTGGGTGACCGTTGATAACAGTGGTGCTACAATAGCTAACCTTAAGATGGGAGGTATTCTAAACAAAACCGGGCAAATACCATTAAGTGGCGACACGCTTATATTTGAACACTAATGCCATCATTACATGCATGGCTGGCAGTACAATTTTATACTTTTAGCTGTAAACCATCGGCTAATGAATGCCTGTAAGATGCATAGGCCGGCCATATGGAAGTTATCAGGGCAATGAGCATAATGCAAGCCAAAAGCATGAATTCAGCCATACTAAAGTCGATAACTGTTATTAATACACCCAGTTGAGAACTTATTACGGGTTGAGCTATCCACAGCATAATGTGTAAAGCAATAATACCGATAAGAATGCCTGTCAGTGCGATACCCGCAGATTCAAGTACAATTAAACGAAAGATATCAATGGGCCTGGCTCCTACCGAACGCAGGATGGCCATTTCACGGCGACGTTCGTTCAGGCTTGTCATTATGGTTGTGAGCATGCCGGCGAAGGTCACAATAAGCACCAAAAATGAAATAATTATCAATGCTCTTTGTATGGGTTTTACAACCGACCATAACTGCATTAATGTTACAACAGGCATAATTGCACTTAAAGCCTCACCTTTGCTGGTATTCAGTTTCCGTTGCATCATCAAAACATCAGTCCGGTTCTTTAAGCCCACAAGGAAAGCAGTTAATGTTGCAGGAGCATCTCCCTCCTGATGTAAATGATTATGATCGTGTTGACAGCCGTGATGCAATTCCTGATCCTGATGCTCCCTTAAGGCATTCATAAGCCCATCGTCAGATGGCCTGGCTGATGTATAAAAGTCATCATGAATGGCACCCATGGCGTAGATGGAAACATGCACTGTTTGGTCCACCGGTGTTCCCGTTGTCTTAAGAATTGCTTCAATTGTAAAAGGATCATGTTCATGCTCTACAAAACTTTGCACTCCCATACCGTGCGTTACAAATAAGGTATCACCAATCGAGTAATCCATTTTCTTTGCAACATCAGCACCTATCACTGCACTCATTCCATGGATACACAGCAGTCCTTCCTCAGCCACTAAAGACTGTTTCTTTCCATACTTAAAATGGGTAAAAAAATCATCTGTTGTTCCAAGTACAGGAAAACCATTATGCGAATCTCCAAGAGATAACGGGATAGTCCAGGCTACTTTTGGGTCGGCACTCACTTTCTCATATATCTCAAAAGATACGTTTTGAGATACGGCGCCCAAATGAAAAACCGTTGCAAGTAACAGTGTAACATTACTATTACGTGCTCCTACGATTAAATCTGTTTCTGCTATGGTACTTGAAAAACTCTCCTGTACCTGCCAGCGAATGCGTTCTACACCCATTAGCAGGATAACGCTTAGTGCTATGGAAATAACACTGAGGGCAATGGTTTGTTTACGGTACTTTAAGCTTTTAAGGGCCAGATATAATATCTTTTTCATACAATATCCTTCTCCAGTATTAAATCACGCTTTCCATTCAGATTACCAATCTCTTCAGTCCTGTCAAAGAGCTTTGCCAATCGCTGATCATGACTCACAAAAACGATGGTGGTATTCCAGGAACGTGCTTCATAAAAAAGCAAATTAAGAAATGCCTCCTGTGTATGAGCATCCAGAGCAGATGTGGGTTCATCAGCTATCACTATCTCAGGTTTACCGATCAAAGCACGTGCCGCGGCAACCCGTTGCTGTTGTCCTGTACTTAATTCTGTTACGGGCTTATTCATTGCATTGATATCCATTCCCAACCGTTCAAGAAGCCGTACCGCCTCTTCTCTGATGGACTTGGATTGATGCATAGCCGCCCTGTACCGCCTGCCTGAGAACCGACAGGGAAGTGTTATATTATCTACAACAGATAAATATGGCACCAGGTTAAACTGCTGAAAGATATACCCAATATGATCAGCCCTAAAACTATCACGTTCGGCATCTTTGAGTTTATTAATAACTGTTCCAAGGATTTCAACCTCTCCTTTCTGAGGAACAATTACTCCACCAATCAGGTTTAGTAAAGTACTTTTACCACTGCCACTGGGCCCGGACAAGAAAAGGTGCTCTCCTTGTATTACAGATAAACTATGAAAATTAAACAGGGATGTATCCTGATCAGACCAGGAAAATCGTAAGTTTCTAATATTTATCACTTCAGGTATTTCTCTGAATTATGTAACCATTTTATGAGGGTATCCAAAATAAAAACTATTTCTTGAAAACTGCGCAAAAGAAAAAGCACGCAAAGTATGCAAAGCACTCTATGAAAATACCATATCGTTTGCGGTATTTGCGTGAAACTTAAATTTTGGAAACCCTCATAAGAATTAAATTTATTCCTTGGATACGCCGAAACGCCACCTTACATTCAATCCGAATCCTCCTGCATGGAAATCGGTATTATCAATTATTTCGAAGGCAGGACGATAGTCTATTCCCAGTGCAAGGGGAACACCCGAAAAAAGGTATTCAAGACCTATTTCACCAACTACTCCAAGTTTAAACGGGTCATCAATACGGGTGTAAGGACCAACACCAACATACCAGCTAAAAGCTTCATTTCCCAATGGTTTGTATAGGAAATCCCAAAGAAGGTCGATACCTACACCATTTCCGAAAGATACATCACCGTGGATACGACTGAATTGCCCGGTTGAAAAAATACCATCAATGGCAACATTACCTCCTGAAACATCACCAAATCGAACACCAAGTTCCTGGGCGTTTGATGACAGACCTAAACTGATCAAAACAGCTGAAATTAAAATAACTCTTTTCATAATTTTAGTTTAATGATTAAAAGCAATATATTTTTCCTCAATGGAAATTAATTAACAATAGTACAATGCATTATACATGATTCTTTCATTAAAAATTGATGTATTTAGCAGGAACATATTTATAGTCTTTACGAATATTAATAACCAGTTGAACAACAAAGCTGCCTGAAAAAATCCAATCATCACCTGTATCTGCCGATCCGGTAAAATAGGTGAAATTAATGGAGTGTTGTTCATTAATTACATATGCCAGTGCAGCTCCGGCTCTTATAAACTCCAAGCCTTTATAATTATCTTTCCAACTGTAAAAGACCCCTCCAATGGCCGAGGCTATAAGACTTTTATTCAATACATTATTATAAAACATTATATACCTCAGTCCATGGTTTGTTCTGCTATTTCCAATGTCAACCTGATACTTTAACTGCTGCACAAATTGCTGATTTGGCGTCTCTTCCCTACCTATCAGATCTTTTCTGATCAAACCTAATCCGGGACGCACTTCGACAAATTCGGGCCTGACACTAAACCTGAAATCAGGCACTACTTCCCAGTTTTCTGAATGCTGATAAGTCATAACTCCTTCAAGATACCAGCGATCCAATTCCTGAAAGTCATCTATAAACCGCGACTGTAATTCACCTGAGTATCGCCATTTATCATTTCCCCAACTAACTTTATTTCCAACAAAAAACTGATTATCCCATTTATCCAGTTCCTCCTGAGCATATATCCTGCATATTCCGCTTACCAACAGCAATATAATGAATCGAATAGCCTTCATATTTTATAGTTTAATCCTCCCTCTAAAACCAAAATAACTTAAGCTATTCACCGCAGGATTAAGAGTTGGATTTTTAATATACTGATAATCAGCGGTAAATTCAAGATGTGCTGAAATATTTAAACGGTAAAAGACTTCGAAAGTCATTTGATTATCCGAATCAGGTATGTTTGGTTCGGCCCAACTAAAGGAAGTTCCCAACATATCGAATCGCTTAAACCGCAGGCCATGTCCTACCTGAATATCCTTTTTGGCAAATGCATTTTCTCCTGCACCGTTAGAAATACCAAACTTAAAATATGGTGCAAAGCGCTCTTTAAAAAACCAATGCGACGAAAAGGCAAGGCCTTCACCAGAACCGATCTCACTTCCTCCTGCACTTATGTATGAACTTGATTTCCATGCCATCAGTGAAATACGTTTAAAATATCGCTCCTCATAAGTGGGTACATAACCTATCTCTGCCATGTGCATAAAATCGCCATTCTCCCAATTTCGACCCAGATCAAAGAAGTCACCGTCTTCGAAAAGATCGCCATAAACGTCAATCATTGAAAAACCGATATAGAGTTTCGGGCTTGGTCGAACCATGACCAAAGCACCCAAGCCTGCATTCCCCCAATTTCCGGTACTGGTAACCGATGAACCATAACCAAGAAAATGCTGCGCGGGTATGGCTATTCCATGAAAATTAAAGTAGTTGGGCAGATCAATTTTACCGATCACAAAGCCCAGTCGGTTCTCAAAGAACGTTTGCTGGTAATTAAATTCAAGAATCCGGAATGAATAGTTATGAAAGCTTGTGGCAGTCAATCCATAATAGCCTGATTCAAATATCCCATGGAACATGGGTGCTGTTAAACCACCATAAGGGTGGCGGTCACTTAGCTTAACAGACAAAACACCCCTGTTCTGACCTTTTTTGCGATTAACAATGTTCCAACCCAGCTGTATATCAAAAATACCACCTGCCGTATTCTTATCATTATTATCATTAATAACTTCAGAAGACCGCATATAAACAGAAGTATAATTAATGCCCAGTTGAAGACCATACTTTTGATTCAGAGAATTTTTCCAGTCAAACCATCCTTTCATATACCTGGTCTGATAGCGATACTCAAAGGTGTAAGGTTCATTGTCCAATTCCAACACCCTACCCACAGAAGCACCTCCAATATTGTCATCATTTCGAAAACCCTTTGTCGTATCCTGCTCCGAAGTCTGCCCAAGAGCATTCAGTGTATTCAAAAGTGTCAGTAAACTCAGAAGTAGTATATAATTTCTCATACTTTTGCGTTTCAGGAATTCAAGTAAGCACTTGTTATTTTTTATCAGTCCCACTAATGAAAGGACCACAGGCATCTAAGGCGTATTTACTTCATTTAAAACATGCTGCCATAGCTGTCCAAGCTACAGAGTAAGCCGGAAACTCAACTCTTATCAGTTACTGTTTCACCTGGTTTACTCACAAAATATCGCCCCTCTAAGCTTAAGTGTTAAGTCATGCTTTCTAACATGACAGTAATTGTTAAGCAAGAATTATTTTTGTAAAAACTTTTGTCTCTGTTCATTCACAAATTTTTCTCGTTCATCTTTACTTACAGGATCATCTTCCGGAGAAAAGCCTTCCCAGACTTCACGATACACACGCATTTTGTTACCTCCGTATATCTTCTTCAGATCTTCATTGGTGTAGCCTCTTTTCCATAACTCATCGGTAATAGCAGGTAATATTTTGGCCAGCTCACCACATCCTGTAGCCCCTTTATTAAAGGCATTAACCATATAACCTCCATCAGCATACATATTTGCATTTTTGGCGACGAAGTCCATTGTTGGTTTGGTGGTAAACATATCATCGCTTGCTATTCCAACATGATCAACACCAACCAACTTCACATAGTAATCGATCATATCAGCACATTGCTGGGGTGTAATATCTTCCGGCCAGATACCATCCATCATCCATTCGGTAAATGTAGGTGAAACATATCCGCCCGACTTGACAACGCGAAGAGCTTCTTCATCTGAAATATTGCGGTAACAACCTTTGGGCGTTGCGTTGGGAGTATCCTTATACAGGCCCGCAGGTAATGAATGTGTAAAAACATATGGTATACCAGGGTATTTCTCATCCATATAGTCCATAATTCCGTTGGTTGTTATAGGCCCCATATGACTCAGATCAACAATAATTCCATACTTAACCATTTGGTCAATGATAGCGAGCCCCCATGCAGTAACACCTGTTGTATTACCGTTAAATTCGGCCAATGAACCTGAACCGGCCCTAAACAGGTCATTGTATGAGAGTATCATACTACCAATTCCCATCTCTTTAAGGGTTGCCACTTTATTTAAGTCCCCATTGAGAATGGTGGAGGTTTGCGAATTCCATACAACAGCAGTGGTGTTACCCCTGATATGAGCGGCTTCAATATCCCGTATACTACGAACAAATATATATTTGTCAGCATCCTGCGCCATGGTTGATCGCCACTTTTGATGCTCGGCAATAAAATTTTCCCAGGTATGTCCGGCAGCGGCTAAGGTCATGCTATGACCGGTAATACCGGCATCACGTGACCTGTTTAGATAGTCGTGCAAGTGTTTATCTTCTGTCCACCCTGCTCCAAACGGGCTGGCAAAAAAGCCTATTACGATCGTTTCTTCAACAAATTTCTTGGCTTTATCAGTAGCTTCCCACGTTTTACTTTCCTCACCCGGCCTTGCACTAATGAAGAACAGACCTGCCAGAAGCATTATTGTCAGATAATAGGTTTTTCTCATGTTGGTATCTATTAAGTGTTTATTTTATTGTAAAGCTTCAATGGATAAGGGCCTCATTTTATATCCTGAAAGAATGTCATCCGTACCATCTACCAGGAAGAGCTCTTTAGTTGTCTCACCCACTAGTAACTGCCCTTCAACCCAAACGGCTTCGAAGTGAGATTTAACTTTAAATCCTTTTTCATATCTGAGGTAGATAATTTGATTCTTCTGAGGTGGAGGTGTGTGGATACATGCACCTACCCATGGCACCAGAAGGAACTCACTGCATACTTCATCAGCAATATTAAGCGGCAGCAGATAACCCCCTATACGCACAAGCTGCTGATTTAATTGGATAACAGGCTCCTGAGATCTTTTTTCCTGCTTAACGACAAACTCGCGTAAATGCTTGATCACTGTATCAGCATTCAGTCCAAGATCAGCTAATTGACTCTTCTTTTCATCCAGTTCATCAGTCCTTTGTTTATTCTCGCCAAGCTTGCTGTTCATCGACTGGATCATTGCAATATCCCAGATAAGCCCCCTTTGTTCTTTATTCAATTGAAGATTTGGATCATTCATATCCACTTGCGGTTTTAATTGGGCCCATGATATCTCATTAAACTCCTGAGCATCTACCATCAAAGAGAATGCTATACAGCAACCAACGAGCATCAAATATTTTAAGATGAAAAACTTCATATAGGATTAATGCCAACGCATTTATTATTCATACTTCTAACAATAATTTACTGATTACCTGCTTTAACGATGATCAGGTTTCATCAATTTCCAACATTAATATGAATAAATCAATCTATTCATTAGAAAAAGATAAGCCTGTGATAAATCCAAATCCCAGGTTCTAAACCACTGTTAATCATCAAGATTTAACTTATCGGCAGCCTTGTTAAGAAAGGGAATGGAAAGACTTAAAATAAAACGCCACCTCTGCCAGTCTATCCTGGAAATATCATTGTTAGCGGTCATATTTCCATCTTCATCCGGAAAATCAATTGGTCGATCGACAGTATATTTTGCATTGGCTCTTGTAGCACCAAGTGTCAGATCGGCCCAGCTAAAATCCATCAACACACCAAAGCCCAGGTGAGTGATATCAGCTTTAAAAGTTGAAGCAATGTAATTAAGATTCTCCTTTCCTTCCACGGTATCAAAGTCACCCACAGCAGCAGAAAAATCAGTTGAATAACTCATGTAAGCGGCTATATTTTCATTAATATCGATATTATAACCAAAGCCATAATTCAACACTGAATTAAGTTCATTGACAACACTTGCAGTCCGTTCGATTGATGTGCTTTGAGCGATAAATGGTTCTGCCTGCATAATCGTATGCCTGTCGACACCCGAATAGTATTCGGTACTTGCATGAAAGGTTCCCCATAAAATATCAACACCTATACCTGCAGCCATTGACCATGGGGTTTTATAATAGGCATCGATCTTACTTTGAGTATTTAACTCATAAGTGCTGTTGTTTTCGTTATAGGCTGTGTTGAATAGTTCATAATAAAAGTCACCATCTCCGGCAAGGCGCATTGTTGGTGTGGTAAATGTCACTCCGGCCTTAATTCGTTTGGACTGATAGGCTATTCCCAGCTTTCCTAATAAGCCGTAATGGGAATAACTGTAACTGTTTATATTACGAAACGTTTCCAATACCTCATCACTGGTATAAGCCTGTAACTTTGTTTCAATAGAAGAGCGTTGATTACGTGTGGTAAAAAAACCGGAGAAGCCAATACTGAAGTTTTCTGACAGATCTTTACTCCAGGTTCCTCCAAGCCATTCTTCGTTAAACTTTTTATTGAATGCTATATTACCACTGAAGTACTCCTCTCCCGGAAACTTGTCAATAACGTCTCCGTAGAGTTCACTGCGTGTTGAAAAACTCAGATCGGAGCGGTTACGTGTTAAAAAAGCATAGGCAAACTTATGGCCAGGCAACCATTTTAATTTGAAAGTACCCGACACCAGGCTTGGCACGCCTCCAAATTCGGATTTCTTAAGGTCCTTATTTTCTCCGGTAGCATTTTCAAAGGTTGTTCTATTCAACTCGTGTACTTTGGCACTGATCAGGAAAGCCGGTTGCTCGATCAAACCTAGTCTACCGGGATTATAAAATACAGCTCCCAGATCTGACACACTACCAACAATTGAATTGCTTAGCAACATGGAACGAGCTCCATATTGCTCGGTCCAGTAATGTGCATCCTGCGCATTCAGTCCTGTAAACGCTAATATGAATGCCAGCAGATAAAAACTTTTTCTAATACTCATTATATGAAACGATTCATTCAAACTATAAAACATTGATGCGTACTGAGCAATTCATCAAGTTATTGAGTTTGAATATAATTGTCAAACAATAAGTGAGTTCAGGCGTGTTTTAATTGAGTATATGCTTATTAATACGGCACTTAATGGCTTATTCGGACAGGTTATGGCACTAAGACATCATAGGCGAAATCTTATTCGCCTGTCTTAAGTGATGAGCTTAAAGCAATAGCGCATACATTACAGAATGTTAACTGCATCGACCATCAAAACTTCACTCCGGGAGCTAATACCAGTTGAAAGAAAAGAAGCAAGACTATAAAGAAGACAATAGGTCCCCAATGTATTTTCTCATTAATTCTGTTTGAGGTGTTCCTGATCGGTTTTGCGACTGCTGCTGATGACCACACCCACGGAATGGAAACAGCAAACACGATAAATGGTGTTATAGCCTGGTTGATTGGCGGAATCCTGAAAGGTACAATCAGTATGCTACCAATCAGAGCAGGTCCAACAGCTATAAAGCGTATGTATTTTAGCTTTTCTTTAGCCTTCATTAAACTGACATCTTCGGAAGCAATGTTTAACAGCTGCCTGCTAAACCAGCCACAAATAACGACAATAGCGATAACAGCCGTTATCGACATGGCAATCAGTGTGGTTTTACTTAAATTTAAATAAGCTATCAGTGCTTCGCCAACATCGGTATGAGGAGCCAGATATGCTATGGTTACTTGCGGCAGAGATTGAATGAGTCCGTGAAAAGCAAGCCACAACACCACTATTTTCAGATTACTTTGTGAGTTAATAATAAGTCTGTATATCACAATACATATGACACCAATAAGAAATATGGAAGCTGCACCCGATCCCTGCATTAATAAAACCATCGGGTGTTCTCCTTCCCACGTGTGATTATTATGATATAAGAATGCAGTTAATCCCAGGGCCTTTTTACCGAGTACAAGGAACAGCTCTTGCAGAAAGAAAATTAAATTAAAGGCTATAGCGTACATTACAGCCGAATTGATCATGGTATAGCACCAGTTGTGAGGTTTTGGCACAGAAACATCCTTATACTTAAATAAGTTAAATACACCCCACAAGAGTGGTCCTATCAATAGTGCAGCAAAAAATAGTTGTACGGTAATCATCTCAATGGTCCTTATTGCTCATCAAATGAAGCTTTAATTGATAAACTTAAGAATTTCAACTGTAAATAGGTAGGCCTGTTTAAAAACCTTTAAATATTCTATCTTCTTCGTCGAGGTACTCCTCCAGCGAAGGGGCTTATTTATTCCCTAATAGTACTTTTCTATTCCTCCAAATCCCTTAATAGTTTTCTTCTGTCTTGTTTTGTCAATGAAGTTTTTCAAACGTTTATTGAACTCATCGGGCCTTTTCCGTGCGCTTTCAATATATGCTATTCTTATTCTTTTATAGGAGTCGGAAAAATGTTGATAGTTTTCCCAAACGACTTTCTCCTTTTTTAACTGTTTAATGATGTCTGTCGGAAAGATGAAATCCTGTTGAATTATACCTGACACGTCATCAATCATTGACTGGTGTATCAGCTTATTTTCAAATAGCCACTTTAAGCGTTCTATATTTGCTTGTGAGAATGTTGAGTTATCCCTTCTTCGGCAAAACCTCTGAATAGAGGTTTCTTTGTTTAGTGATTTGACAGTACTGTCAATCCATCCGAAGCAGAGGGCCTCTTCAACCGCGTCGTTATAAATGATTCGTTCTTTACCTGTCTTTTTTAGAGGATATTCCAACCACACCTCATCCTTAGTCTCAAAATTATTTTCGAGCCACTCTCTCCAGGTTAGCCTTTCTGTAAAATATTTGGTTTCTATTTTCTTCATTTATTTCAAATGCCTAACGATCATGGCTAAGCCTACAGATTCGATTACCTTATTAAAGGTTAAAGGTATTAAGCATCCTTAAATAGTGAAAAAAATCGAACAGAAAATACTTTTTGAGGTTCACTATGCATTCAACAGGTGATATCAATCACCTGTCAATTAATCCATGGAACGAGGCCTTATTCAAAGGACTATGCTTTCTTATAGTTTAATTATCTTAAGATACTTATGCCCCCAGGTTTTTTCAATCACTTCATGACCGTACTTTCTGTAGTAATCAACTTTGTGCTTGTTGCCAATTGCCTGGTATGATTCTATGAGGCCCATTAAAACCGGAATATTATCAGGATACTGTTTTAAAGCAATGGTATATTTTTCAATGGCCTTTTCGTAATCTTCAATTTGCTGAGATTGTTTCGCTGATTTGATGATTGCCTGGAGTGATTTCAGGTAACTTTCAAAAAAGTCATCTGTAATATCTTTTGCCTTTGTGGTGATAAAACTACAGGGTAACTCGCGCGTTACCTTGGTAGTGGTCGATCCCATCAATATCCTGCTTAATCCTGTTTTACCAGTCGTTCCCATCAAAAGCAGATCAATATTATTTTCGCTGATGAATTTTAATATTTCCTGATAATCAACTCCCTCTGCAGTCACCTTTTTGTATGAAATATTCTTCATATCAAAGGGCTCCAGAAATTCATTGAACTCAGCTTCCTGAATTACTCTCAGGTTCTTTTTTTCCTCTTCATAATCCATATCTCTCCACATTGGAGAATAACTCACCGGCGGGTATATGTGCTGGATAAACAATTCGGCTTTGAAGCTCTGAGCCAAGGTAATGGCATTATTAAGCGCCCTATGGGAAGCATCTGAGAAATCTACGGGACAAAGAATCTTTTTAACTTTTCTCAAAGGTTCAGGTTTGACAACCCATATGGGAATTGGATTTTTCCTGATAAGCTTCTCAACGGTAGTCCCCAGTTTAAAAGTTTCACTTTCGGGTTTTGCCAGTGAGCCGGCTACAATAACATTATAGTCGTTAATCTGAACTTCCTCAATTATCTTTTCAAACGGAACACCATGCTCAATGATGATATCTTTCAGATCAACATCGGCTTCTTCAATTTCAGAGGCTATTTTATCCAATTGTGCTTTAACCGTATCATCAAGAAATTTGTCTAATTTAGAAGACATATGGTGATCAGAAATAACATGCATTAATGTTATTTGTGAATTAAACTTCTTAGCTAACCTGATTGATTTTTCAAGCACATATTCAGATGATTCACTGAAATCAATAGTTACAAGAATATTTTGAAGCAGTTTCATAGGCTAAATATTATCGAAATAAACTAACAAACACTAATGTGTCTTTACATTGAGGCTATTGACTTAAGTTACAATAATTTCTTCGAATCTTTATCATTTTTATATGATTTGGCAATGGAATGAGCAGCCAATGGCGAGGTCAGGTAAATGAAGATTATGATCAGGCTCAATTTTAAGGCGACATTCCATAATGCGAAATAGATGGTAACGCCTATTATGGTGAGCAATAAACCCAGTGAAGTAGCCTTGGTTGTAGCGTGAATGCGACTGTAAAGATCTTTGAAGCGTATGAGTCCTATAGCGGCAATAAGAATCCATATTGCGCCTGTTACTATAAATATGGAAATAATTATATCATTCATCTTTCTTAGAATTTAGTCTTAAGTATGTGGAGATAGCAACTGTTCCGATAAAAGAAATTAGCGAAATGACAATGGCTATATCGACATACATGCTCTTTTGAATAACAATGCTATAAACCAGGATAAAGCCCATTGTTACGGAGGCTATCAGATCCATAGCAGCGATACGATCGTACATGCTTGGTCCCCTGACCAAACGAACAAAAGCCAGTAACATGGCTATCAGCATGCATAGAAAGCATATCAGAAGAGCGATATCCAAAACATTATCAGTCATAGTTATGAGGTTAATTTTAATATCTTATCCTGCATCTCTTCTATTTCATCGACAACCTTTCCGTCTGCTACATTATACAAGCAATGCACCAACAATTCGCTCTTATCGGGGCGAATGTCAACGGTTAAGGTTCCAGGGGTCATTGACAAAAGGTTAGAAAGCAATAAAACACCGACATCTGATTTAACACGTAAGGGTATCCATACGAATCCCGGGTTGGTATGCATTTTGGGCGTCAATATATCATAGGCTATATAAACATTTGCCTGTATCAGCTTCAGCAGATAATACACCAGAAAACTTATAACCAGGTATGTCTTTGTCATTACTCTCATTCCGTACCCTTTAACACTGCTTCAATATAAACGTTTGGATCCATCAGTTGGTTGGCAGCAATATGCGTTAACTCAAAGAAAGATGCTGCCAGAAGCCCCAGCAAAACACTTGCTATGGCAAGAATGACTGATGGCAGAACTTCACTAATATTCAATTTCACATCAGATGGTAATTGAGTGTTCTCCGGCTGTTTCTTCAAAAAAGCTTCATTCCATATTTTGATCATCGAATAGAGCGTCAACAGGCTTGTTAAAACTGCCACAGCGGTTACAATGTAGTGCTTGTCCTCAAAACCAGCTTTAATCAGTATGAATTTGCCGAAAAAGCCTGATAAGGGTGGAATACCTGCCAAAGCAAAGGCAGGAATTATAAAGAGAATCGCGATAAAAGGTCTTTCTTTGTATAGCCCCCCTATATCTTTAAGGTAGAAGGTTCCTTTTATTTTACTGACAATACCCATCACCAGGAAGGTATTGGTTTTGGCAATGATGTTATGGATCATAAAGAAAATAGCCCCGGCAATTGCCAGGGGTGTATAAATACCCAGCCCCATGATCATGTAGCCTATCTGACTGATTATATGATAGGACAAAATGCGCCGTGTCTCAAAATAAATGGTTGCCGCCATACCGCCAATAACCATTGTTAAACCGGCTATTATCAATAACAAATTGTGCCAGAAGAAAACATCCTGCACAAAGAATAATGTAAAAAAGCGAATAAGTGCATATACACCAACCTTGGTCAGCAAGCCTGCAAAAAGGGAAGTAACTGTGATGTTGGGTGTATGATAGGAAGCCGGTAACCAGAAGAACAAGGGGAAAACCGCCGCTTTGATACCTAAGGCAACAAAAAACATCATGGCTGAGGTATTCATTAGGATCGACTGCTGGTCATTGTTTAATATTTGGGCAAGGTGAGCCATGTTAAGGGTTCCGGTTTTACCATATAAAAGACCTATACCGGCAAGAAACAACAGTGATGCAATCAGGTTTAAGGTCATGTATTTTATTCCCCCCTCCAACTGCTCCTTTTTTGCCCCCATGGTGATCAAAACGAACGAGGATAACAAAATAACCTCCAACCAAACATAGAAGTTGAACACATCGCCCGTAATAAAAGCACCATTGACCCCCATGGTCAGTGAGAAAAAGAAGACATAAAATTTAGAGTAACCAGGACTGTATCCTACAAAGTTAAAGGCGTAAATAGCTATGACCATAACGATCAAAGCCGTAACCAGGAGCATTAAGGCACCTAGGTAATCTACAGCCAGGGTAATGCCATAAGGAGCCGCCCAGCCTCCCATTTGCAGAACCAATACCTCATCGTTTCTTAACTGTATAAACAGATAAACGGCCACCAGCATATTTAAAGCACCTCCGACTATACCAATCCATCTGTTATAAACAGTGGATCTCGTAAATAACAATACGATGATCAGCGCAAAAGGCAGTAATATGGGTAGTCCGATTGCTGTCATGGCTCAGGCATCAGTATTGGTTAATTGGTCCAGGTCTTCAGTTGATGTGGCCTGGAAGAATTTATAGTTCAAGGCGATGGTAAACACAACAATACCAAAGCCAATCACTATAGCGGTCAACACCAGTGCCTGGGGCAGTGGGTCGGCCATCTGCTCTGTTTCCGGTTGAGGCCCGTTCACAAAAGCCGGTTGTCCGGGAACGATGCCCGCTGACAAGAATACCAGCAGGTTGGTGGCATTACTCATAAAGATGATACCGATTATGAATTTCAGTATGCTTCGCCGTAAGATCAGGTAAACACCCCCGGCATACAAAAGCCCTGTTAATGCAGATAAAAGTATTTCCATTATTTCTTAGTTGAAAGGGTGAATAAAAACAGCAGCGTCACTCCCATAACCGTGAGAAAAACACCGATGTCGAATAACAGTGGCGTGCCTAATTTTGTTAGCCCGATAACAGGAAGTTCCACTGATAGCCACATGCCTTTCATCAGTGGTGATCCGCTAACAAAAGCCGGCACAAAACTCAGGATCACACATATAAGCCCCGCTCCCATATATTGCTCAGGACTGATACTTAGTTTATTTTTAATCTGATAGCTGGTAAAGGCCAAGCTATCGTATACAATATACAAGGCAGCTAACAATCCTCCTATGAAGCCCCCACCCGGGAAGTTATGCCCTCTCAAAAGAGCGATCATAGCGAATGAGAGAAATAATATCTTTAGATATTTGGCAGCCAGCTGCAATATAACAGAATTCATTTCTTTGTCTTTTTAACATTTAACAATGTAAATACCCCCAGGGCAGCAATGGTCAGTACAGTTATCTCACCAAGTGTATCAAGCGCCCGGAAATCAACCAGGATAACATTGACCACATTCTTTCCATAGGCCTTCAATGCGCTGTTCTCAACAAAATAGTCTGATATGGAGGGATTGAAATCAATGTGAATAGCCTTTAAGGCCAGGAGGGTCATGATCACTCCAAAACCAAGAGCTATAAAAGCGTCACGTATTTTTGTTTTACGACTGGAAAGTTTGACAAACCTAGGCAATCGCCTTAGTAAGAGTACAAACATGACCACCATTAATGTTTCTATTATGATTTGGGTTATCGCCAGATCCACTGCACTGTAATAGAGGTAGATTAGCGAAATACCATAACCCGTAACAGCCATGGCTACAATGGTAAATAAACTACTCTTTGATAAAGCACTCATTAATACAGACATCATAATGATGAGTACCAAACCGGAAATATAAAAGGGCAATAGTGTAAAGGTCGATTCTATTTCCCAGCCCCGTGTAAAGTATAACTGAAAGATTAAAAGTACTGATGTGAAAGCGATGATGGTAATAATGTAAAATCGATTGTATCCGTGCTGTATCATGTGGGTATTCCTGCTTGAAAAAGCAATAAATCTGTCCAGTCCGCTGGAAAACACTTTTGTAAAGTTGATGGAAAATATGCGGTTATTAAGCCTTTGCCAAACTTTTATGACCTGCTTGTGCTTATAAATAATGATGAAAAGAGATATACCTGCCAGAACAGTAAACGCACTTAGGAAAAACACCTGGTTCAAACCATGCCATAATTTGAGTTTAATCTGCACATCATCTGTTCTTATAATATTTAAAGCCGGTCCTACCAGTTCAGTAAGCAGATCGGGAAAGAGTCCAAAGCCCAGGCTTAACAAGGCCAGTATGCCAGGGCTGAATAACAGGAAACGGTATGTTCCAACGGGCTTCCTTGCTCCTTCTCTTGCATGCCCCAAAAAGACTTCAAACAAAAACAGAAAAGCGATGGTTACCATAAAGACATTTGAAGTTACGCCTATGACCAGTAATATTGTAGACATCCAGGGCGAATCAAATTTTGCTTCATAGATCAATTCCTTTCCTATAAAACCGAGCATAGGTGGTAATCCGGCCATGGACAGTAAAGCTATCAAAGCAACTACAAAGGCCAGTGGCGATGAATGTATTAAGCCTCCTATTTTATCAATTGACCTGGTACCGGTCTGTTTGGTGATATATCCGGCCAGCATAAAAAGAGCCGATTTATAGAAAGCGTGAACAAACAAAAATACCATAGCCGCTTTCACCGACTGTTGTGTATCGATCCCCAACAAAAGAACGAGAACACCCAGGGCGCTAATGGTCGTATAGGCAAGTATTAGCTTGATATCTATTTGGGTGATGGCGAGGTAGGAACCGGTCAACATGGTCAATGCACCAAAAAGTGGTACTATTTGCGTCCATTCGGGAGTACCTCCCAATACAGGATAAAGACGTGCCAGCAAAAACACTCCGGCTTTAACCATTGTGGCAGAATGTAAAAAAGCGCTCACCGGTGTTGGTGCCTGCATGGCTCCCAAAAGCCAAAAGTGAAAAGGAAACTGAGCTGATTTGGTAAAGATCCCTGTCAGTATGAGTATAAGAGCCGGTAAATACCTGTTATCAGCTTTAATGACATGAGCCTGTTCCATCCAGACTGATAAAGAATAACTATCGACAATGCTTCCTATGAGGATAATAGCTGCAAACAGACATAGGCCGCCAAAACCTGTAACAAACAATGACTGGAAAGCAGCTTTACGAGCTTGTACATTTTCATTGAAATAGCTGATGAGCATAAAGGATAACACGCTGGTTAACTCCCAAAACATAAAGAGTTGAATGAAATCAGCTGAAAGTACCAACCCAAGCATAGCACCGCTAAAAAGTGTCAGGTAGAAATAAAATTTAATAGTACCCGTATAGCTTTTCATGTATGTTCCGGCATAAATAAATACCAGAAAGCCAATAAAGGTAATCAGTAAGGCGAATACCATGCTCAATCCGTCGAGCCTCAATTCAAAGTTTAAGCCCAGCTGAGGTATCCATTCCCGTTGAATGTTTATTGAATTGCCAGCTGCAACATCAGGCAAATGTGTGATAAAAAAAGAAAAGAGGGATAAATGAAATACCGCTATTAGTAAAGAATTGTATTTAGACAGTTTTGCGGGTATCAAAAACAAAGCGAAAGCCAGCACCAAATATAGAATAAGGATTATGAGCATACTTCATTGTATTAGTACCAGTTATAATTAACAAAAACAACAAAACAATCAGCTTCAATTTAATAGCTAATGACTTATTAAGCAAACACCTGTGTCCTTGTTTTTGTTTATGCCCCGTCCTTTCCATGTATGTGTAAATACTTAGCCTGTCTGTCTGAGTTAGAAGCTTGTTGATCATGTTCTATTCAGGCATCTATATCCTGATACCTGTTTTATGAGTTGGAGCCTGATGCAATATGAAGAATTGAGCTGCGACTACTTGTATGCCAATTCTATGCTTCAACTATAAAAACATCAATAGTGTTATAAGCAAGATGGTAAGCATACCGGCAATAAATGTTTTCCATAAGGCCTTTCGGTCTGCAGCCTCCAAGTCGTTGTCATTAAAATTTTCCATACTATTCATATAATAAAATAATTACCAATGTTATAAGTATTCCAATAACGATGCCGATGCACATTACTCTGCATTTTTGGAGAAAACGGATTTGACCACATATCTTTTCTTTTTCATGATTATAAAATTCAAATGATTTTTTCATAATAGATTGAGTTCAGTCACTAACTACAGAGTCTGATAAGTTGCTCTATTCATATTGTTCCATTTCAATTGTAGTTCATTTAGAATTTCATTGAACGGCTAATGAATAATAGCTACTTAACCGTAACCTTATCTGACACGGGTAAACATTCCATAGCTTTCTATAATCGGGTCTTTACTTTTAAGTGTTAGTTTATCGTCACAATACTGATAACTAAATGAATCTTCTTCATTATTGATCCTTATTGTTAATGTATTGGCATCTATGTGATAAGTAAATGACACTGATCCGTAATATTTGATAAAACAGCCTTCGGAATCCTTAATTCGACCTTCATAATGACTATGCCCTACCTTTGTTTCATGAAGAAAAAGAATCACATAACTATACTCACCATCGACATAGTTTAGGGGGAAGTTTTGATTGTTCTCCAACATGCGCCATTCTCCACTAATGTTTATTGCCTCCATATAATCAATCAATTAATACACATTATTTTCTCACCTATTTGGCTAGTTTAACGATCCCGATTCTTAATCCATACAATGTCAGTTGCACCAAATTTTCGCTTCCTGTCTTCGACATAAGACTTTCCCTGTGTTTATCAACTGTTTTTTCAGATATATACAGGTATTTGGCTATATCAGAACGTGATACACCCGAACATATTAATTTGAACACCTCCATTTCTCGATCGGTAAAAGACTCAATGATTACACTATCCGTTTTATCACCTTTCTTAGACCTTGAAGTTGACTGCGTTTTTGATTCAGGCTTCGTTTTATTATATGCGCGACGCATATTCATCTTAGTCAGCAGTATAGATACTTTGGGAGAAAAGTAGTTATGTCCGTTTGCTGTTGCCTTCAACGCGGTTTCTATTTCTTCCACACTTGAATCTTTAAGCAGCAGGCTATTAACATCTGCATAGATAATATCTTCAATATACTTTACATCAACCAGTGAGGTAATGGCAATGATCTTTATTTGCGGGTATTGTTGTTTACACTCTTTGCTGGTATCAACACCGCTTTTACCTGGCATCAGGATATCCATAAAAATAATATCAGGCAGAGTTCCCTTGCTTACTTTGCGCAAAAACTCAATCCCACTATTGTATACAACTACCTCTTCAACAATATTGAGATCCAACAAAAAGAACTTCAGGCCTTCTGAAAAAAGAGGGTGATCATCAACTATAGCAATTTTCATAGAAAGTATATTTATTTATGCATACCATAAAAGATCAGACTATTATTAGTTAATACGGATCAGCATTAGGTGGTTAAGGTCCCGTTTTCATTTCAATACCTACTGTAAGACCTTGATTTTCCACGGGATAAAAATTACATATCCCCTCAAAAGCTTTAACCCTGTTATGAATATTTGCTATGCCCATTCCTTTGGCAAATGATGTATCTTCTATATCTATTTTACCATTACCGTTATCTTCAAACAGGATAAACAAATTGCTATCGACAACAAACAGATAAATATCTGCCTGTGATGCATTGCCATGCTTCAATGAATTGGATATCAACTCAGTTATAATTCTATAGGCAGCCAGTTCTAACTTCGAGGGTAAATCTTCAACAAATAGCGAAGAATAGATATTAACATTGATTTGACCACTATCATCGTATAACTGTTTAATGTTATTAAGACCACCAATGAGTCCGAGTCGTTCAAGTTGCGGAGGTCTTATCTGCCGGGCAATGGACCTTACTTCCTGAGCTGTATCTTTGATAATGCGATCAACTTTAGCTATGAGGTCATTATGCAGGTTCTGTTTTTGTACCAGATTCAGGTAAATACTGGCAGCTGATAAGCTGGCACCTACCGAATCATGAAGCTCCATTGATATAAAACTCTTTTGCTTTTCTTCAGCATTCCATATGGCTTCCATAATCTCCTTGTTACGCTCTTTTTCCTGAGTACAGTCAATGGAGATGCCTCTGATACCAATAAGCATATTGTCATCGAATATTGGCTTACCAGCCGATTTTAAAAATGTCTTTGTTTCCCCCTTGGTTAGAAATACTTCAAGATCATTAAATTCGGCAGGGGTGCCGGAATAATTGCCAATCAGCTCATATAATTTGCAATGTAGTTCTTTGTCAAACAAACTGGAAATGGGTTTCCCGATCAGATCCTTATCTATTAGGTCTGAATACCTCGAAACCGTAGGTGATATATATCTGATCATTCCATTCAGGTCTATTTCCCAAATAACACCTGTCAGGTGTTCTACTATCTCTTTGTACTTATAGTCTGATTCTATAAGCTGTTTTGTTCGCCTGACAACCAATGATTCGAGGTTATTTTTATAGTTAAGTAAGGATTCCCTTACCTTTTTCTCTTCCGTAATATCACGCTTAATTCCAACAAAGAACTCGATACGGTCATCAATAAAAACAGGACTTATTTTTGCTTCTTCATAAAATATAGTTCCATCCTTCTTCTTGTTTATCAGCTCGCCTTCCCATATACGCCCCGATTTAATGGTTGACCATAAATCACGGTATACAGATGCTTCCACCTGTCCCGATTTTAACATACCCGGAGAACGTCCAATAACTTCATCTGGTCCGTATCCTGTAATGTTAAAGAAGTACCTGTTGGCATATTCTATATTACCATCCTTATTGGTTATAACGACAGATACAGGACTTTGCTCCACAACAACTTTCAACTTTTCAACGGTTTCTATTGATTCCGTTATTTCCTTTATAAGCATGGTTGAACCATCAGGCAGTCCGTGTTGTCGACGACGTTTAGTGATAGTGACATGGTAGACCTCTTTGTTCCGTGAAAACATGAACTCTACCGCTCCTTCCTGCGTGCGGTGCTTATCAAGAGCATCTTTGAATTTATCAAGCAGATCATCATCGACTATTTGCGAGTAATGTTTGCGCCTTAACTCATTGATCGTTTCTCCAAAAAGCCCCACTTTAAAGGGACCTATATAATCTTCAAAACAGTCCTTATCATCTAAAGAGTATACGTAATCGTCAATTGACAGGATTGTGCTTGAAATGATACTTTCCCTTTTAAGTGCATCATTCGTGAGTTGATTAGCCACATTTTCCTTTTTCCTGCTTTGTTCTATTGATTCTTTATCTGACAGTTGACCACAGATGATATTGGCAATGGCTTTCAGAAAACTGATGATGGTCTCAACCTTTTCTTTAGAAAACACCTCAATTTCTGAAATTGCCTCCAGGTAGTCTTCTTCTGCAAAGCCAAACCTTTTGGCATTTTGTTTGAAGAACTCCAACGATGGTTTCTTGAAGAAGAACTGACCTGTAAACAAGTTGGCTATTAACTGGTCCTTATACCTCACAGGCACAGCAACATCTACCAAACCGTTAAGGCATTGGTAAATGGCATAACCCTTTCCCTCGATCATTTTTTGAGATAAGTAGGCATCACTGATCTGGCAATTGGCATTTGAAATATTACACTTCCGATGAAAATCGGTGCAAGCCCTTTGCCAGCCAGCGCCAATATATGAACCATTATTGTTCAGCATTACCTCTCCATCAGGCAACAACAGAGATATTGGTACTCCCGACAGCTTATTAAAGCTTTCAAATAAACTTTGTAAATGGTTAATGTTAAGAATCGATTTTAGCATCTGTGGCAAATCAAATGTGTTAATAATAACTCCTGTTTAAGCCCTCTTATGGTCCTATACAAAATTCATATTCTTTTATCGATAATTTGGTGGTAGTTTTTCTACTTCTATGGTAGCATATTGCGTATTTTTTCTACGCAATATGCGTATACACTCTACGCATATTGCGTAATAAAACAAATGTTTCACACACTCTATAAGCAACTTAAGTACATTCGGGAGGTAGCTGTCATTGAATTTATGTTTAAACAATGATTGCCGTCAAACCATATACCTCAGGCCTTGTATAGTTTCTTACTGAAAGGATGAAAATGAATGTAAATTTCATCATCCGGCAAGCTCTCCAAAACAGCTTCTTTTATGAGTTCATAATTCATTGGTAAAGAATATTTTAAGTAATACATCTATGCCTGACAATATGGTTTCATGATGATACTAGCCATCATTAAATGGTATTATTGTTGATGGTCGTTCTGCCTGTAAGAAGCTTGCATTAATTCATAAACCCGTTCGTTAAAAGAAAAGGCTCCACAGAAATGATAATCTTATGAAGCCCTTGTTTAGGGTGGTAATCCTTATTAGTTCAATTGTTCATATCTGCATGTTTGACACGTAAAACGTGTTAATCTTTAAACCTTTCCGTTTTATATTCTTTCAAATTTTATCGTCTGTATTTCTTCATTCAGATCGCCTGCAGGCTTGAAACGGATACCTATGTTCTTTACTTTGAAGGGCGACACCTCTTCGGGACTGGTACTGCTCTCACTGCAAGTGCGCAGGCTTAATGTTCCTACATTATTAATTTCCACATAGTAGCCCTGCATCAGATACTTACATAACAAATCAGAAAATGCTAATAAAACACGCTGTACATCGCTCTTTGTTAATGATGTAAGACTTGTAATTTCCTGTTCTAACTGTGCGCGTTTAATAGTTCCCAAATGCACAGGCTTCACGTAATATTTACTTTCATTTTTGTTTTGAGGGTTAACCCTCTGTTGTACTCTATATTTTATCACCATATCCATATTTTTAATAACCTTTTTTATTCTAATAAGCCTTAATGGATTTACGTTGCAAAAACTTACCTGCCCTCCTTTAAAATATATTTGGGCATTTCAGTCCTTTTAGATTTGGAAGTACCTTCTTAATGCAAAAGGCATGAACTCAATTCAACTGACAAACTTCTCTTTTACAATTACCTGACTTAAAAAACTGTGACAAATATATATGGCTCATTGGTGTTAAATGGTAGTAGTTTTACCCATATTATATGGGAATTATTGGTAATTTATGGTGGGATTATTAGTAATTTCCATACGCATTTTGCGTACTAATAATTAGTAGTGAATTTTTCACAGCGTTAAATATCAAAGTCTTACAACACTTTCAATAACTAAAAAAGTGCGCGATATCATAGACTTGGAATCCAACTACTTTATTGCTGTAAATGAAATAATCTGAGGCTTATAGTTTTAGTTTGAAAACTGGTAATGAATTACTTCCATAAAAACCATTCAGCCTTAAAACCAAAATACCAGCCTACGTCTTTTTGACCGACAAACTGCAAATAGGGTGAATACTGGTCTTCAGTGGCTGCATCGTTGTAGAAAGCCACCGAAGTCACGAATCTAAAGTGCGGGCGCGCCCAATAATTTCTGTCTCCAATAGGAGAAATGGTTGGCGCCAGGGATAATTTAAACATTGAATAACCGGGCTCTTCACCATCGGTTCGGTGCGCATAATGTGCTTCACTTAGCAGATGGAATATATCACTGATGTAATAGGTTTCGCGGCAACCTATGGCAAATTCTCTTTTGAAATTATATACTTCCTGGTCGTGATACGTTTTTGATAAACCCTTTGTGTTTGCTCCTCCCTTACTTTGAGTATAGACCGCATATGCGCTAAGACTATGATCTGTGTTTATATTGAGTAATAGCTCATCAACGACTGATATTGAATAAGCTCCTGAAAAATCGTACTTATCCAAATCGGGTGCCCCAAATGTCAACCACGTGCGCGACACACCACCGTCACCCCCATTGGCGATACGCGCGCCATAACGCAGTGCTAACTTATGAAAGCCTCCTGGCTTATAGCCTTTGAGTTTTGAAGTCAGGCGTGCCCCAAATACAAAGCCAAAGTCCGAAGGGTAATCCGGATCATCAACCTCATCATCATCGGCATTGGCATCTAAATCACCCATGTGATGGTATTCTCCCAAAAGGGTAAGCATATGTTTGTCTGACAAGTGAAGATCATGCTCAATTGTCGCCACCAATCTTTGCCTCAGGGCAGCAGAAGGTGTTCCTGATTCAATGTTCAGGTAAAAATACGGAGGCAGCGATGATGTTGTATCAGTAGAAGAAACAAAAAGCGCACAGAATCGTGTATCCTTATACTCCACACCAAAACCCTGCCCAGAGTGATCGTTAAAGTAGAAGTGATCAATAATATGCGCATCGGCACCACGGTATAAGCGGGCACCAATCCATATATTAACACCTGAGTTGGCAATATTTTGTGCCTCTGCATATATTTCAGGTAGCGCAAAAGTAAGTCCGCCCAAACTGGATGTTGATGAATTACCGATCAGCGACAGACTTTGCGAATAAGCTGCCAGACGAAACTGTACATTGATAATGGTAGAATCATACCCCGAAGCAGGCTTAAAATGAATGGCAGGTACCAGTTCCAGGTAATCCTGTTCTTCCAGTCTTCCACCTATGCTCCCCATGTTACTCAAATTTAGGCGACGCCCGACTGCACCACCCTCGGCAAATGACCAATCCACCCCTATCCTGCCATATGAACCTAAGGACAGGTTCTTGTTGGTCACATTCTGATACATAATTTGTGAATACGATAACGCCGAACTACTTAACAACAGTAAAGCAATGATAATTTGTTTCAAGGCTCAAGATTTTAAATTACGCCATTACGGCGAGTTAGATTAGTTATACTAAATGTAACATTACCAAAATATTATGCAAAAATCAACTGGACTTATATAAAATAACACACTACATTTATTGGTTGATAATTATTATCAATCATAAACATTATAAAATGCTTCCGAATCAGGGTCTGCAACTCTGTATTGGCATGCTTAGTCATTTATAAACCTAAAACTATAATGAGATGAAAAAATTGATTGCTGAATTTTTTGGAACACTTTGGTTAGTTCTGGGAGGTTGTGGTAGCGCGGTTTTTGCAGCGGCCTATCCTGAATTGGGTATCGGCTTTGCTGGCGTATCCTTAGCCTTTGGGTTAACCGTGCTTACCATGGCCTATGCCATTGGTCATATTTCAGGATGCCATTTAAACCCTGCTGTTACCTTTGGATTATGGGCTGGTGGTCGCTTCGAAGGCAAAGATGTTGTTCCTTACATTATTTCACAGGTATTGGGTGCTTTGGCTGGTGCTTCTATCATTTACCTGATTGCCAGTGGAAAGCCTGGTTTTGAATTAGGCGGCTTTGCAGCTAATGGATATGGAGAGTTGTCGCCTGGCGGATATGGAATGACAGCAGCCTTAGTTTGCGAAATTGCCATGACATTTATGTTCCTGATCATTATACTTGGTGCCACTCATTCAAAAGCCCCAAAGGGATTTGCAGGAGTAGCCATTGGACTTGGACTTACTTTAATACACCTTATCAGTATTCCGGTTACCAATACATCTGTTAACCCAGCCCGAAGTACCAGTCAGGCATTATTTGCAGGTGGCGATTATGCAGGTCAGTTATGGCTGTTCTGGGTAGCTCCGATCGTTGGTGCTATCATTGCCGGCTTTTTATACAAATACCTGTCTCCTGAAGAAGAGTAAAACCTGCATCTATTTTCAATTCAGGCTGAGATTTACATTATAATCATATTCAAGGGGCGTTGCCTTTTAGTGTTCGAAATGAAGTTTTATAAACGTATATATCTATGCATCATGTAAATCAGCTCTCCTCCTTTCGAGGAGGAGTACGGTGAGGAACGAACCGGGAGGTGGTTTTAGACAATTTTGCAACAACTTATACATCCTTCTTATATTACTGAAAATTACTTTATTAAAAAGACTTAAAACCACCTCCCCTCTCCTTCGTCGAGGTACTCCTCCTTGCCAGGAGGAGAGCTGATTTACAGCTTGCAAAACACTATATATGTGAATGTTTGAATCTTTTCGAACACTCGTGGGCGATGCCCCTTGTTTTAATGTGTCAAAACTTCTGTTTTTTATGCAGGTTGAAGAGCCAAAACTTAATGACATTGTCCACGCGAGTAAGATAGCTTTCGAAACTGTCACATGGTTTATCAATCTGTTTTGAACTCACGTCATAAAATACTCTCCTTACAAAACGATTTTATTCCGATGACACAACTTCTATTATTTCTTGTTGATGTTATTAAGGTTGATATATTCAACCGGTGAGAAGTTCATTCGTTTATTAAATTCTCTATGGAATGAAGCCCTGGATTTATATCCAAACTTTTCGGCAATTGAGTCAATTGACAATAGCAGTGCCTCCTGGTCATTTTTCATAAATTCAACGGCATCAGCTATCCTGTAATCATTTATTAATTCCTTAATGGTTTTGTTTTCTTCTGCTAAAACCGCTTTACTTAAGGCAGCTCTGTTACAGGCTAATGCATTGCTTAACTGCCCCAGCGAACAATTCACATCCAAATACTCTTTCCTGCTCTTAAACAGTTCGCTTAAAGCCTGGTAAATGACCTTATAATCTTCCTCTGCATCTGACTGAACCGGAACAGATCGCGTACTTGCCGCCTCTGCCATCGCATCGTCTCCTACAATGTGTTTTGCATATCTTATTTTCACTAATAAAAACACCACAAGCAAGAGATTGAACACAATAAACAGCCCTAATTTCCACATGCTTTTTTGGTGCTTAATCATATAGCCTAAACGATATGTTTGATTACCAATTTTAAATCCTTCCCATTTGACCATGTAGGTCTCCTTGTCAAAATCAAAAGAGTAGAATTCGGATGGAAAGTATTTTCTTTCAAGGGTGGTATTTAGAAACTCCCTAACCTCTGATTGAGTAACGTTTAATTCAATATCAGAACCTATCCTAATATTCTCTCCCTTGCCATAGGCCAGTAATACAACATTATCTGATCTGTCAGTTAGAATAAAGTAACTATCGAGCTGCTTGATCTTTTTAAATGATCGCGCAATGTACTCAAGTGAAACATCAACTGCCAGTAGACGGCCTGAATTATCATCACTTAAGTTGGCAGCTTCAACAAGCTGTCTGTCCAACATGTGGCTTCGATAAAAATCGGAAAGAACAATTTTATTGGTGTAATACAGTTCATTTGTAAACCAGCTTGTATCTTCCTCCTGAATGTGACTGTTCTTTAGCCGTTCTATGTTTACGGGAAACCCCTGTTTATCCAGGTTGAATCTTTCGGTGTAAAACTCATTTCTGTCACGTATCAAAACGCGTCTCATATAGTCTGTATCGCTGAGCCTTACAACCCTAAGAGCTATACTATCAGAAGACAAACCTTTAAACTCTTCTATTACTTCATAACCTTTTATAAACGATGAGAAAATCCTGGTTTCAAAATCAATTCTTTCCTGTTCTGAATCAATGGGCTTTACAGCCAATAGTTCATTAACTGTGGTAAGTACTTGCAGGCATGATTCCTCTATCACTTGTAGCTTCCATTTCAATAGTTTGGATTCTTTATCATAGACATGCACTATTTCCTTTTCATAATTGTTTACCCGTACTATATGAATAGCAGCAAAAGTGACCGCAATTATTATATAAATGGAGAGTATAGCTACAAAATTCCTTTTAAGGTACTGCATTAATAAATTTGGTTAAAGTTTTACATCATTGCGCTCAATGCACTTACTAAACACCTCATAAACTTCCACTTACCAATACGCATTTGGGCTACCTTTTTAAAACGACTAATAATTATTAATAGTCAAATACTAATAATTAGTAGTGAAAAGTGGAATTATTGGTATTCAAATATACTGTAAGGAGTAAAAATCTACTAGTATTCAGGCGTAGTTTTGCCTATGAAATTTTTAAAAGTCAAACAATTATTTTTTAGTAGTATGAAAAGAGTAATCATTACAATGGGTTTACTCATTTACATTGCTATTTCATTAAGTGGACAAAACAAGGGCAAAGTGGATGTGAAACCTTATTTAAAGCAAAACTGGAAAACACTGGGTTTATTATACCTGGCGGGTTTTGGTGAAGGTCATGCTGAGTTATTGCAACACCATTATTATAAATTCGAAGGTAAATATCCCAATGCCAACCACCAGTTTTGGGACCCTGATTTATCGTGGACCAACAAGTATAAAAACAATGACCCTGAACAGGGAGCACGTTTTTGGGGCAGTACCAATGTTTTTGTAGCCACAACCGATGCCTACCATGGCTTTAAGTTTATTCAGAAAGCCGCGATAGTAGGTGCTGTAACCATCAACCTCAACAGCAAGAAAAAATTCAGACAGTATGTGCTGGATGCGATTATCTACCTGGCAGCTTATACAAGCGGATTTTACACTTCCTATGGTTTAATGTATAACTAGTCCTGCATTTATGACAATTAATAGTCTCTGCCACATGCGGAGATGTATACTACAATAACCTACATGAGCATCTATGAAAAAGCATCAGTAATAAGTCATTAATTACAAATAAATATTACAAAATGAAAACCATGATATTATTAAGAATGCTTACACTGGCAACTATGGTAATGACAACATTAGCCTGCAGTAAAACAACTATTCATCACGCGGCTACTGTGCTTTCCGAGTATGAAACTATAAAGCTGTTTAGCGATGTTTCGGACCATGACCTGAAAGCAGATGGCTGGGAAGACGACAAAAAGGCAACTTCCATTTTGGGTTATCCTGCTTCACTAAGCTACAAAGCTACAACAGGCTTTATCAATAAGAAGCCGGGGATGTATGTTTATCAAATGACGCTTGAAGCTACAATAGATATTCCTGTGGAATTATTTGTATCCTATTATCAGGATAAAATACAGAAAGAAGTGGAAGGTGGAGAGGTCTATCCCACGAAAATTGGTGACTCATACTACTTTACCAAAGGTGTTGAAGATATTGTGATAACACCGTTGAACGACATTGAGGTGCTTATTGTCATTAGTTCCAATAAGCCCGGGTACATTAAAATTACTCCTTAATTGTATGGTTCCCCGTTAGCTGATCTCCCCCCTTGATTGGCTAACAATTAATACCGACGGTGTCCAAACATCGTCGGTTTCTTATGATCTTTACCTACGGTGAGACTAGGTCGACCGGCTATTATTAGCGAAACTGTCGGTAAAAAAAGCTGAGCGTCCAAGGCATGTGAGAAAATCACAGGACTGAATACCTATATCGACAAAAACCTGCCTTACAGACAAATAGCCATAACTGCGATACTTAATCCCATATGAATCTTTCGTCATACTCCAGGTTGTACTTCTTAAAAAACATCTCAAGCTCCTCTTGATAGGATAAATGCTTATGATGTTCTTTTGGGTTAATTATATATCTATTTATGGTTTCTGGTTTTGAACTACTTTGGATAATAAAAGGGTATCTTTCTTTTGTGCCAAATGTCAGATGGACATAAAGTTGTGATAATGATTGTCCCATAGTTTATGGATAAGCGTATCAAAAATGTTCCAGACCTACAGCCTGGATTGTCATTGTATATATGTTCTTGGGCGTTGCCTTTTAGTGTTCGAAAAGAAGTCTTATAAACGTATAGATCTATGCATCATGTAAATCAGCTCTCCTCCTTACAAAAAGCTACTCTTTACTGTTATTATTGTTCAATATGCTCATAGCAAGCAAATAACCTTCGTATTTTATTGTAAAAAT
>NZ_JBNGPA010000048.1:0-34250 GCF_050589845.1 Carboxylicivirga agarovorans
GAGATATATTTGACACACACAAAGATTGGTAGATATGATTTTGATTTGCAGCTGATATGTTATCACGCCAAGCGTGATAGTATCGAGCTAAGAGATACAAGACACAAGCTGTAGACAGCTTTTGATACTTAGATCTTAGTACTTGATACTAATAAAATATTCAGGTGGTTATTGCATCGGGGTTCCACCTCTTCCCATTCCGAACAGAGAAGTTAAGCCCGATAGCGCCGATGGTACTGCGTAGAAGTGGGAGAGTAGGTCGCCGCCTTTTTTTAGAGAAACCTCTTATTCATTCGAATAAGGGGTTTTTTGCGTTTAATACCTACCTTTATCATTCAAATTTATATGACTATGCGATACCTGTTTTTTTTGCTTCTGTTTACATCAATTAATTTGTCTGCACAAAAGGATAGTACCCTCTCTTTAGTCTTTATGGGCGATGTTATGGGACATGATTCTCAAATAAAAAGTGCACGAATAGGAGATTCAAATGAGTTTGACTATAACAGTTGTTTCAGCTATTTAAAGGATGATATACAGTCGGCTGATATAGCTATTGCCAACCTGGAAGTAACATTAGCAGGAGCTCCATATAAAGGTTATCCAAGCTTTTCATCACCCGATACATTGGTGGATGCCTTGCAATATGCTGGTATAGATGCTGTGGTTATGGCCAATAACCATTGTGTGGACAGACGAAAAGCCGGGTTAAACAGAACCTGTGATATTCTTGATCAGAAAAGCATGCCACGCACTGGTGCTTTTAAGGATTCGCTCGACAGGATTAACAATAATCCAATGATTGTTGAGGCGAAAGGATGGCGCCTGGCTGTTTTGAACTATACTTATGGTACCAATGGTATACGGGTGCAAAAGCCCAATATAGTTAACCAGATTGATACGGCTGTTATAGCGGCCGATATTAAGCTGGCCAGAAGTAAAGAGGTTGATGAAGTAATAGTAAGTATGCATTGGGGTTGGGAATATCAGGCGAAACCTAATCCGGAGCAGAAGAAGTTAACGGAATGGCTGTATTCAAAGGGAATAAATATTGTGATCGGGTCGCATCCACATGTTTTGCAGCCAATGAAACTGACATCAGTTAAAGGACAGGATAAGCTGGTAGCTTATAGTATGGGTAATTTTATCTCTAACCAGCGCACCGCACCCCGTGATGGTGCCGCATTACTATTTGTGACGATGACCAGGGAAAAAGGAGAGGTAAGAGTTGCGAGTGCCGAATACCAGTTAACCTGGGTATATACGCCTGTTAAAGCCGGGAAAAAGCATTTCTATGTATTGCCGGCCCAACGCTATCAGGAATCCAATTGGCTTGATAATACAGCCCGAAAACGGCTAAATGAATATATAGCGGAGGCAAGGGATATATTAAAATACAATGTGAATGTTAAAGAACGGAACTTCCAAAGACCACTCAACCGCCTAAAAGGAAGACAAATGGATTTGCCTGAAGTAGTTGTTCCAGTCAGTGTTATAAACTAAACAGTCATTTTGAAATGGCTTATCGATACATCACTGTAAATAAATAACGTTTAAAATATCGTTTGGGATAAAAACCTTGCGGCATTATTTCTAAATTTGCAGCCTCAAACATAATGCGATGCAGAATAAGAAAGCAATTATTGCCATTGATGGGCACTCATCTTGCGGAAAAAGCACAGTGGCTAAAGATTTAGCAAAGGAATTGGGGTATGTGTATATCGATACCGGAGCTATGTACCGCACGGTAACACTCTTTGCCATGCGCAACAGGCTCATCGCAGATGGAAGAATTGATGAAGCTGGATTGCAGAAAGACCTGTCAAACATTCATATCAGCTTTAAGTATCAGCCTGAAGAAAAAAAGAACGAGACTTTCTTAAATGGTGAAAGTGTAGAAGATGAAATCAGGGGACTTGAAGTGAGCAATAATGTAAGTGCAATCAGTACCATTGGTTTTGTGCGCCGCCGATTGGTTGAATTGCAGCAGGAAATGGGTAATGAAGGAGGTATCGTCATGGATGGTCGTGATATTGGAACGGTTGTTTTTCCGGATGCAGACTTAAAATTATTTATGACAGCATCGGCAGAAATCCGTGCCCAACGGCGTTACGATGAACTGACTGAAAAGGGTGAAAAAGTTGATTTTGACGCCATTCTCGAAAATGTCAAACAACGTGATCATATTGACAGTACCCGCGAAGAGAGTCCGCTAAAACAGGCTGATGATGCAGTTGTTCTTGACAACAGTAAGCTAAATAAAGAGCAGCAGCTTGAATGGATTATAGATGTGTTAAAAGAGCGCAACTTAGCTTAGGATGAGGATAGTTGAGATTGACAAGTATTCCGGTTTTTGTTTTGGTGTTAAGAAAGCGATAGAATCTGCTTCTGAATTGCTAGAATCTGGCGAAGAAGTATTTTGTGTGGGTGATATCGTCCATAATGAAGAGGAATCGAAGCGACTGAACCAAATAGGCATGTCAATCATTACTATCGATGATGTTGATCGAATTAAGGGTGGTACCATACTGTTCAGAGCCCACGGTGAACCGCCACAATCATATGCGTCAGTCAAACAATCGGGTTTACCCCTAAGGGATGCCACATGTCCGGTGGTTTTAAAATTACATGAACGCATTAAAAAAGCGTATGCAAGCCAGAAAGATCAAAACGGGCAAATTGTAATATACGGGAAACGAGGTCATGCCGAGGTGATAGGCCTGGCCGGTCAAACCAATGATGAAGCAATCATCATTGAGAATATATCAGAAATTGACACGATAGATTTTTCCCGACCGGTTGAGATTTTTGCTCAAACCACAAAGAGTCCGGAAATATTTCATAAGATTGTGGATCTGCTTCAACAAAAATGTCGGGCTGAGGTCAAATGGCACAATACCACCTGTAAGCAGGTGACCGGTCGTGTTCCGCGCATTCAGTCTTTCGCAAAAGCTTATCCGTTAATTGTATTTGTAGGTGGTAGAAAGAGCAGTAATGCCAAAGTACTGTTTAAAGCCTGTCAGGAAGTGAACCCCAACAGCTATTTCGTATCCAGCCCGGAAGAGGTGAAAGAAGAGTGGTTTAACGCTGCTATAGATAAAGCAGGGGTTTGTGGAGCTACTTCTACCCCTCAATGGCTAATGGAAAAAGTAGCTGACCGGATCAGGACCATCAGATAATTCGTTTGTGAAATGAAGTTCACAATAAGGTTTTGATCAGCATTATTCTTATTAGCTTATACTTATCCGATTTTACGTTTAAATAATTTATAAAGTGTAAAAATTACTCTTTTTGCATAATAACAGCGTAATTTGAACGGTTTTATACCTATGTAATTGATTTACATCTATTATTTTTGTGAGCATCTGATTTAAAGGGAACTTTTAATAACTAATTTATGAAGAGTTTACAGCTTTCGAAGCGTTACGTAACTATAGCTTTCTGTTTTGTTTTTGTTGCAGGATTAGTGTCTTGTGGTGGTAATTCAGGTACCGGAACATACGAAACATATATTGTAGACAAAGGGAACATTGAAACATGGGAGACGACAGAAGGTCGTGTTGAGCCTGCCAATGAAGTATTACTTTTAAGTCCGACTGCCAGCATTATCACTGAAATAAAAAAGGAACCCGGACAAAAAGTTGAAGAGGGTGAAGTACTGGTGGTATTGAATACCAAGGAAGTGGAAGAGAAGATTGAAAATTTGAATGACCAGCTGGCTGTAAAACAAAATAACCTGGAAAAGACACGATTGAATGCACGCAGCGCGAAAGCCGATCTGTCGCATAATATAGAAACTAAGAAGCTTAAAATCTCATCGATAAAATCGGTACTGGCCGACCAGGAACAATTATTGGAAGTGGGAGGTATTTCGCAGGCTAAATTTGACAAGACGAAGCAGGAACTTGTATTGGCTGAGAAAGAACTTCAACTGGTTCAACAGAAGAATTCAATTAAGCTACAACAATTGGCAGCCGATGAAAAGGGCTTATTGTTACAAATAGAAATTCAGCAAAAAGAGCTGGAGCATCAGCAGGAACTATTGAATCGTATGCTTGTAAAAGCGCCGTCGGAAGGTATTATTCTGGGCATACATGCCAAACAGGGAGAGAAGATACAGGGTGATAAGCTGTTGGTTACTCTTTCAGATCTTACACGATTTAAGATCAGGGCTACCATTGATGAGAAGCACAAACGTATGGTTAAAACCGGTAAGCGTGCTTATGTGATAGTTGATAACGAACGCCTTGAAGGTCGGATAGGGACTGTATCGCCTACTCTTGAAGACGGGAATCTTTCATTCTCTGTTCATTTGACCGACAATAATCACCCTAAATTAATTCCAAATCAACGCGTAGATCTGCAGATAGTAAAAAGAGCCCGGTACGATGTATTGCGTCTTAAAAAAGGTGCCATTATAAGTAACAAGAAAGTGCAAAATGTTTATGTTATCAATGGTGATAGTGCAGAGCAGCAGGAGTTGGAACTAGGGCTTGTCACCGATGAATACATTGAAATAAAGGATGGTCTGGCTGAAGGAGATGAAGTGGTTATTTCTACAGTGTCTAAATTTAAGGATGCCAGTTCATTAAGTGTGGATAAACTAAAAAAGTAGTGTTGTGAGATTTTTAGGAAATGTATTGATAGCATTGGTCCTGATGGTGGATGCTAATGGACAAGACACTGACCTGAGTAAGCTGAATTTAACTTTACACAATGTGATTGATCTGGCTATCAGTCAATCATCGTCGGTTAAATATGCTCAAAACCGCTACGAAAACTATTATTGGCGGTATAAGAACTTCCAGGCGCAATTCAGACCACAGCTGGTCGTGTCAGGTAATCTTCCCAACTATTACGAAGGAACAGAACCTGTAAAACAGGGTGATGGTAGTATTGAGTTCAGGGAAGTGGGACGTTTTAACAATAACATTGCACTCTCGGTAAACCAATCCATTCCACAAACCGGGACCCGGCTGTATGCCAGTAGCTCCGTTATTCGAAATCAGGACTTACTTAAGGATGAAGTAAGCTTTTCGGGTGATCCTTACAAGATTGGATTTACCCAGCCTGTATTTGCTTATAACTGGATGAAATGGTCGAAAAAAACCGAACCTTTAGTGTATGATGAAGCACAAAAAGATTTTGTTGAGACCATTGAAGAGATTTCGCGTTATGCTACCTGGCATTTCTTTAAGTACCTGAAGGTACAGACGAACTTTAAGCTGGCCGAAAATAACCTGGCCAACAGTAAAGACAACCTGAGAATTGCAGAAACCAAACGCAAGCTTGGAACCATCTCAGAAAACGATTATTCCAGGATCCGTCTTTCTGTATTGACAGCTCAAAAATCCCTGACTCAGGCCAGTATGGACCTGAAAAATGCTGACTTTGAACTTAAATCCTACATTGGACTGGAGCAGGATACGCAAATAGAGCTGGTTATGCCCCTTAATATGTACCTGTTCAAGGTAGATCCTGACCTGGCATTGACGGAGGCGCTGGATAACCGTAAGGAAACTTCACAATATGAGCGTCGATTGATAGAGGCAGATCGTGAATTGACAAAAGCCAAGCGTGGAAACGGCTTGTCTGCAACACTGCACGGTAGCTATGGTACATCCAATATCGCTTATGACTGGCCTGGTGTTTACGAGGACCCGGCCAATCAGAAATACCTGAGACTATCCTTTTCTATTCCAATTCTCGACTGGGGTAAGTCATCGTCTAACGTAAAGCTGGCTGAAAGTAAGCGCGACCTTGTTGTGTTTGATGTAGAACAAGACAGGCAGAATTTTGAGCGAACAGTTATTGTTCAGGTTGAGCAATTTTCGCTGTTAAAGGCCCAGTTAGAGATTGCGGAAGAGGCTGATCTGGTAGCCAACAATGGTTATGAAATTGCCCTTAAGAAATTTCAGAACGGAGAAATAAGCATTACCGACTTAAATATTTCACTGTCGGAACGGGAGAAAGCTAAACGTGATTATATCAAATCGCTTGAAACCTATTGGATAGCATACTATCGCCTGCGCGAACTAACCTTATACGATTTTGAAAAAGGGCAAAAGATACTGTATGATAACCCCCTTCTAAAAAATGTGTCTAAGATTAAAACACCCAACAAAAAAGCCTGATTAATTTATGGATGGCCGACACAGAAAAAATATTCAAGCGGGCCTTGAAGTTGCCACTGTTCTGAAGCAACATCAACGCAGTGGTGAACTAACATACGGTGTGGTAAAAGATATCTTAACCAAAAGTCAGTTCCATCCGCATGGAATTAAAGTTCGTTTGGACGACGGTAACGTTGGCAGGGTAAAGGAAATTTTACAAAAAGATTAAGCAAATAGAGAATTGTCTTCTATACACTTAATCAATTCACCTACTTATTTATAGGTGTGTTTAGTTAATGGTTTAGTGTTAAAACGCAGCTTTCTCAATTTATAATCAATGTCCTATACTCATTGGGCTTTATAAATTTTTTTTTAATCTTGCCAATCCTAAAAATTAAAAATCCTTGTCAGCTACTTGTACTATAGATGAACAACTATTAATAAAACAAATAAAAGATGGTCATCAACCTTCCTTTCGTCTTTTGTTTGATTCCTATTACCGTATTCTTCACGCTTATGCCCTGAAGTTTGTTGATCCTGATCGTGCTAATGATGTTGTTCAGGATCTGTTCTCTAACATATGGGAACGCCGCAGTGACCTGGTGATAAAAACATCTTTACATAACTATTTATTTACCGGAATACGTAACAACTGTCTTCAACTTCTGGAGAAGCAAAAAGTAAGAACACGCTATCATCAGGATAAGGAAAATCAACTGGCACTTGATGAGTTGAATTATTTCCATAGCGAAACATCTCAAAGCCTTTTAGAAGTAGAATTGCAGAATAAGATAGAAGAGGCGATCTCTAAATTGCCAGAGCAGTGTCAAAAGGTTTTTCGCTTAAGTCGCATTAAGCAGGTAAGGAATGCTGAAATTGCAGAGCAACTGCAGATATCACCAAAAACGGTTGAAAAACACCTGAGCAAGGCATTGAAGATAATGAGAGAGGAATTAAAGGATTATCTACCTTTCTTATTACTGCTTTTGAAATAGTATTCTTAAAAATATTAAATGTAAGTCCCATTAAATTAGTGGTATGCACTTGGTGTGATCAATTTTATTTAAAAAAAAGTCATACAGCAAGGTAGGGAACTTGCATTTTCACCAATCTATCTAATGTATGCAAAAGGAAGATTTAAATAGATTTTATGATTCTGCTATTTCTTATTTGGGAAATGAAATGGCAGAGGGTGAAAAGGAAGTCTTTATCGATTCATTGAATGAAGATGACAAATTAAAGGGCTTGTTTTTTCAATTAAAGGATGTTTGGGAATATCATCAGCTAAAAGAACAATCATCAAAGATTGATCTGGATCTGGTTTGGGAACAGATGGTCAGTAAACAACAAGCAAAGGCAGATACTTCGCTTCGATCGAAAAGGAATATCAAGAGCTGGTATTGGCAATCAGCAGCAGCAGTGCTTGTTGTTGCAGGATTATTATGGTTGTTCAATAGTGTTAAGTCCCCATTGACAGGAAATCAAACACTGGCCCATGTTATTGAATGCTCAAAAGGAGATATGGTTAAGATAAGTCTTTCAGATGGTAGCTATGTGTGGCTAAACTCTGATTCCAAATTATCATTGGACGAAAATTTCTCCTCACAAAACCGACAGCTTAGTCTTGTCGGTGAAGCTTTTTTCGACGTTAGGAGTGATAGTTTAAATCCATTTTCAATAGATGTTGCTGATCATCAGGTCAGAGTTAAGGGGACGAGTTTTAACCTGCGACATTATCCTGATGAGAATCTATTTCAGACTTCATTAGAAGAGGGAATAATTGAAATAAATCAAGGGAGGGAAATCCTGAAATTAGCGCCTGGTGAACAGTTAAATGTTAATACCATTACCGGTGAAAAGGAGTTGCTAAAAGATCAAAACCTAAAACAATATTCAGCCTGGCGTACCGGGCGCCTTGAGTTTGAGAATCTGCCAATGGAGCAGTTGGCAAAGCATATAGAACGATGGTATAACCACACAATAATCATTAAGGACGAAGAATTGCTTACGCTTAAGTTTTCCGGTGTTCTAAAGCACAACAAGAGTGTTGAACATATTATGCGGGTATTAAGCCTTACACACCCCATTAAATACGAAATAGAAGAAGACACAATATTTATAGAACAACTAAAATAAAGCGAGAGAAGCAATAAGTATAGAAAACAAAAATCGAGAGCTGCGCCAACAACTCTCGATTACAAAAATGTTGTTTCTAACACTCTTGCTAACGTAACATTACAAATTTATGAAAAAAAAACAGAATTGGGGATTTCTCCACTGGGGGGGAGGTCAATCTAAATTTTCAAAAATTATGAGAATTAGTTTTGTATTATTAATGACTGTGATGCTTCAGGTATCAGCCACGTCGTTATCGCAAAATAAGTATATTGACTTGAAAGTTAATAATGTATCCTTGGTCGAATTATTTAAAATAATTCAGACTAACACCGATTATGACTTTTTTTACCAACCCAGCAGTCTGCCACATGATAAGGTTATAACAGCAGATTATTCTCATAAAAATATTGAAGATATACTGACTGTAGTATTAGAAGATACAGATCTGGATTATAAAATTGTTGATACAGATATTGTTATTCTGGAGCGAAACAATCCACATGCTGATAGCAGGAGTTTTCAGGATTCTTTACAACAAGACCTTCTGATAAAAGGAGTTGTTAAGGATGCTTCGGGAGAACCGCTTCCGGGAGTTAATGTTTTCAATAAAGCGAATCCGACCAATGGAGTGATTACTGATTATGATGGGAATTTTGTTATTGAGATACAATCCCCAGATGTTGAATTAACGTTCTCCTATATTGGCTTTATCAGTCAGACAAGATCGGTAAAAGGCATCAATGGTCAGCTTATTGTCACTTTGATTTCTGATGTGGAAGAGATAGATGAAGTAGTTGTTACTGCACTTGGAATAAAAAAAGAAGAGAAAGTATTGGGCTATGCCATGCAACAAGTAGGAAAAGAAGAGCTGACAGAAGCTGGTAACCCCAATGTTGTATCTGCATTACAAGGTAAAGTAGCGGGTGTTGAAATAACTACAGCAGCAACCGGTTTGGGAGGCTCTAGTAAAATAACCATTCGCGGAAACAGTTCTATTGCCGGGAATAACGACCCATTATGGGTAGTTGATGGTGTTCCGTTTAATAATAACGGAACAGACGGACCAGGTACCTATGGAGGGTATGACAGGGGTACTGCTGCCATGGATCTGAATATGGACGATGTTGAATCGATATCTGTTCTGAAAGGTCCCAATGCCGCAGCTCTCTATGGCTCATTAGCTGGTAATGGTGTAATAATTGTAACGACTAAGCGGGGATCAGACAAGAAAGGATTAGGAGTTGATTTTTCGGCAACATTAACAATAGAAGATGTTGCAGAGAGTCTGGATATGCAGAATACCTACGGAAGAGGTTTTGATGGTCTTGCCAATGCTACGTCAACCACATCGTGGGGTTCAGAAATGGATGGTTCGTTAAAAGAATCATGGATAGGTCAGGAGCTGCCCTATTTAGCGCAAACCAACCGAATGGAAGAGTTCTTTAAAACCGGTATTACGCAAAACTATACAGTAGCTATCGGAAACAAAGATGAAGATAAGAGTTATCGGCTTGGTACTTCGTACTTATCAACAGATGGTATTTTTGATAATCAAAGTCAGGAAAGGCTAAATATAGACGTTAGCGGAGCAACCAGGTTATCGGAGTTTTTATCGATCGATTCAAAAGTATCCCTTTCAGAGACGGTTACGAGAAACAGAACTTTTTATGGTACCTATGGAGCTGTCAATCAACTATTGCAGATGCCCCGTAATATCCGTTTACAGGATCTGACACCGTATGGTAATGAAGAGCGACAACACATAAACTGGACTGGAGGAGCACCAACCATCGATTTTCGCAATCCATACTACGTGAATGATGAGCATCAGAATGAAGAAGTAAGAGACCGTGTGTTTGGTTATGTTCGCCTGTATTTTGAATTTGGTAAATTGGCCAACTTATCGTTTAAACAATCGCTGGATTATTATAATACCAAGTTTGAGAACAAGACCAAAGATGAAGGTTTAACTCCACATGGAACTGAGAAATCAAGTTATTCTATTGAAAGCGGAACATATAAACAATTTAATACTGAGGTGCTGTTAACAGGGCAAAAATTGTTTAATAAACTTGACTTTTCATACATAGCGGGTTTTAACCGTATGTATTATTCAGATTATTTACTTTCTACCGAAGCCCGTAACCTTAAGTACATGGATTTCAATTTAGGAGCCGGCCAGGATATAACCCGTATACCTTTCCAATCGTTAAAAGAAAAAGAAGTTCAATCAGTATTTGGTTCAGCACAGTTTTATTACAATTCCTTCCTCAACCTGGAACTAACCGCCCGTAATGACTGGTCTTCTGCATTGCCTGCAGACAACAACTCGTATTTCTATCCATCTGTTAATTTGGGATTTATCGGGACAAGTTTGATGGATAATGTGGGGATGACATATCCCGGATGGATTGATTTTGCAAAGCTTAGAATGTCCTGGGCACAGGTAGGTAAGGATTGCGCCCCTCACCAACTTGAAAACGCAAGACATTATGAACGAGACAGTGATGGTAATCTCCAGATTAAAGAAGATAGCAATATTCGCTATAACTCTGACCTTAAGCCAGAGATGACCACCTCAAAAGAGATAGGATTTGATTTACGCATGTTTAAGAATCGGATAGGTTTTGATTTCACTTATTACAATGCCTTTACCAAGAATCAGATCTTGCTGGTTGATGAAATCAAGAGCTCTGGTTATGAATTCAAGTATATAAACGCTGGTAAAATTACCAATAAGGGCGTGGAGCTGGCAGTTTATCTGACACCAATCAAAACGCGTAATTTTATTTTTAATCTGGACTTCAATTATGCCAATCGCGAGGATTATGTAGATGAACTCGATAAAGAAAACTCAAGGGGATACCAGACCATTGGCGAGAATCCAATGCTAAAGGTTATTGCCAAGACCGGAGCGCCGTTAGGTCAGATCCTGGCTAAATCAAGCTACTTAAGAAATGAAAACGGTGATGTTGTCATTAATGAAGGAACTGATTTACCGCAGGTACTCACTGATAAGTCAGGTGAAAAGGTTATTGGTTGCATACAACCGGATTGGACAGGTTCCATTCGTCCTTCATTTTCCTACAAAAATGTTACCCTAAGTTCATTATTCAATATTAAGCAAGGTGGCGATGTTGTGTCAGTATCTGAGTCAATCGCCACCTATGCAGGAACATCAAAACGAACAGAAAACAGAGAAGCTATTATTTATCCGGGTGTTGTACCGGATGGCAATGGAGGCTATGTGCCAAATACAAAAGAAGTAAGTGCACAAAAATACTATCGCTCCATTGGAAATATGGGGGGTGTAGGAGAAGAATTCGTATATGATGCTTCTTTTATAAAATGGGGAGAACTATCACTTAGCTATACGCTGGGTAAGAATGTATTAAGCAAACTTCCGTTTGACCATTTGAAAATTTCCTTTATAGGTCGAAACCTGTCTTATCTGTTAAAACACACCCCCGGAACCAGCCCGGAAGCAGGTTTCAATATGTTTTCACAGGCACACGATTTCTCATCGGTACCTTATACACGCAGTTTTGGTTTCTCAATTAATGCACGATTCTAATACTTATCAGTTATGATCAAATATAATCCAGTTTCAATTAAATCGATCCTTTTAACTCTTAGCTTATTTATAGCTTTTAATAGTTGTACCGATGGTTGGGAGGAAATGAATAAACCTAATTTTCAGCCTGTAGAAGGTGAAGAAAATAACCCTGGTGGTACTGATGATCCGGATGAGCCTGTTACCATTGTTGGAGATCCCGGAGACTATATTTATGAGTTTACATATAATGGTGTAATAGATAATCATCAGCGAACGACCAACTTATATCATGATCTATATGCTCATTATTTTGCCAACAATAAGTTTGAAGCAAGTAACCATTACCTGTACAGGGATGATTGGATGAAAAACCGATGGGAACAATTTTATACAAAACGTTTCCAGGAGTTTAAGAACATTATTAAGATATGTAAGCAAGACAAAGATGTACACTTTCGAAATGCCTATCATATAGCATGGATCAACTATTATTTTTTAGTCAGTTTGATGACAGATACATACGGACCAATCCCGTGTACCAGTGTTATTGAGAATATGGAGTATGAGATCGCCAATGATGTGATAGTTGAAGATCCTGATATTTATTATGATACCCAGGAAGAGATTTACGATCGACTATTTACGCGTTTGGCTGTTCATCAGGATTCACTGTTAACAGGCGGTGAAGAAACTTATGAATATGGTGAAAGAGAAAATATCTATGGCGGCGATGCATTGAAATGGAAACGTTTTGCCAATTCCTTACGTCTTCGATTAGCAGTGAGGATAGCTAATATTGATCCAATCAGAGCAAAAGTAGAGGCTGAAGATGCTATTGCAGCCGGAGTAATGACGTCAAATGATGATACATATGCTGTTCATTATAACTGGCCTAATGGTCATGAAAACGATTATGCACTGGTTGGTTTTCTTTGGGGGGACGTTGTGATGAGCAAAGACCTGGAAGTGATGTACAAAACACAGTCAGATCGTCTGGATCCCCGATGTCCGGTATGTTGGTACCGCAATCTATCACCTCACAGTGATATTCTGCAGTTTAGAGAGGCCCCGTTTGGTGATTATGTTGGAAATGATAATGGTGCAGAAAATGTGCAGCATGGCGACGATAAATACTCTTATCTGAAGTCAAGAATGGGTGAGCGTAATAACGATGCCTGGTTTGATTACAACCGACCTTTTGAGTGCCTGAATTATGCTGAAGTATGTTTTCTGTTGGCTGAAGCTAATTTAAGGAACTGGACAGGTGCCAGTAATGGTGTAGAAAATTATTACAAAGAGGGGATACGGGCTTCGATGGATTACTATAACATTGAGAGGTTAGAAGCTGAGCGATATATTGCCGGTATCAGCAATAATCCTTTTATGGGCGGTGACAGAGAGGCTATTCTGGAGCAAATAATCAATCAGAAATGGTTGGCTAATTTCCCAAATGGATCAGAAGGATGGGCCGATTTTCGCCGAACAGATTACCCTGCCTTATCACAAATAATATCCAATCGATCAAATGATGTTGAGCAGGGAAAATTCATAAAACGAATTAATTATCCGGTTTCAGAACACGATCTGAACAGTGATAATGTATACTACCCATATGCTAATGATAGCAAGGGGCAGAAACTGTGGTGGGATGTAATGGATACGCACAACGGACCATACAGCCGAAATACACCAAACAACTTTAGATAAAAGATATATCAGAGGTTTTACCTGGGTATAAAAGACATCATCCATGTCTTTTATACTCATCTCAAACACCATAAAATGTAACAATTTAGTAAGCAAATAAGCTAACGTAACACTTAAATTAATGATTATGAAAAAGAATCTTTTACTATTGGTATTATTGTGCCTTGTAACATTAATGCAAGCACAGCAACCCTATGCCGGTTGTTATCATCCGGAAGATTTAAAAAACTGGGTTCCGGGCGAAGATCCCAATGATGTTTTTAACAGATCTACTGTTTCGCTGCAATCACGCTTTGTTAATACTACCATCAAGGCCAATCCTAATTCCACTTTTAGTAATGCTTTGGTTGCTCCAGACTTGACTTTAGCCAAAGATTGCAGTAAAGGATATGCCCAGGGGCGAAATACCTTTGATGAGATGTACATCTTTAACTATTGGCAATATGTTGATATGGTAATCTGGTGGGGAGGAAGTGCAGGTGAAGGAGTATTTATTTGCCCAACAGCTTCAGCTATTGATGCTGCTCACAGAAACGGGGTTAAAATTCTAGGTAACATCTTTTTTGCGCCAACAGCTTTTGGTGGACAAGCCGATTGGGTGGATCAAACGCTGGAAAAAGACGGAGCCGGGAATTATATTATTGCGGATAAACTAATTGAACTTGCTGATTATTTTGGTTTTGACGGATGGTTTTTAAATGAAGAAACAAAACACTTCTCTGATAAAGCAGAATGGGAAAATTTTTGCGCCTATTATTCTTCAAAGAGTGATTTGGAGCTACAAATGTATAATGCGACATCATCTTTTAGTTCATCAAATGGCTGGATGTTACGCAATGGTGCCGGCGAAGAAACAGGTACATCCTATTTTGTAAACTATGGAGGTACTGGTGGTGTTGATTCACACGTATCTTATGCCGAATCTATTGGAGCTGAAGCCTGGGACTTGTTTTATGGAATCAATCAGGGTACCAGTACCTTTGCAGGAAACTCAGGTATAAAAAGTATTGTAGCCAAAGATAACCATAAAGCCTCATTAGCATTATTCCTTGAGCGAGCACCATGGAGACAGGGACACAACGATGATCAGTATGATCTGGATGAAAACTATATTCACAGTTTCTTTAAGTATTCAACAAAGTACTGGGTTGGGACTGAAGAAGGTAATATTGAGGAAGACAGAGCATCACAGGCCTGGTCAGGAATAGCCAACTACATCCCTTCCCGAACTCACATTCAGTCGAAACCTTTTGTAACCAACTTTAATTCAGGATATGGTAATCGTCGTAACATTAAAGGTTCAGATAAAGGTGTAACAGGACAAAAGTGGGTTCACCAGGGAATTCAGGATGTTTTACCAACATGGAGATGGTGGTGGCAGGATGCAGCCAACAAAGAACTATCAAGTGAATTAACACTGGACGATGCTTATGAAGGAGGTACATCGATAAAAGTAAGTGGTAACTTAAATGCTAACGACGCAAATGAGTTACGTTTATATAAAACCAATATCTCAATTGATAATGGAGATAAGTTCAAGTTGGTTTTTAAAAACAGTACCACCGGATCTTCAAATATTAAAGTAGGTTTGGCATTTGCTGAAGACAACAATGCATTTACCTACCTTGATGCAGGTACTGCAAGTGGGAACTGGGATGTTAAAGAACTGGATCTATCTGCTTATACAGGTAAGGTGCTCACAATGATATCATTAAAATATGAATCAACGCAGGCTGTTAATAACTTTACATCATATATTGGTCAGATTGGCGTAATGGGCTCGGCATCTTTATCATGTGGCAAAGCTACAAATGTACAGGTGCAAAGAGAGCTTGGTGTTGATAAGGGTGATATTCGCTTGACATGGGATGCAGCAAGTGGAGCCATTCAGCATTATAATATTTATTTAGAGCAGGCGGGTACAAAAGTGCTGGCTGGACAAACTCCTTCATGTGCATTTTATTTACCTGAAATTACAAGAACCAGCCCATCAGAGAGTGGGGTAACTGTGTATATTGTTTCAGTGGCTCAGGATTTTGAAGAAAATACAGAAGCAACAGTAAGTGTTAACTGGAAAGAAATTCCCGCTCCTGAAGTGAAGATTAAAACCACTTCAAGTTTCTCTAAAGCTAATCAGGAGATCACTTTAACCGCAATAGCAACTAATTATCCAAGTTCTTATACCTGGACCATGCCGTCGGGTGCTGTTAAAGTATCTGAGACCGCCGATAAAAGTCAGGTAGTGTATAAGTTCCCTAATGAAGGAGTTTATGATATAGAGGTCTCTGTTGCCAATGCAACTGCGACAACTAACCATATTGCCGAAGGACTTATCACTATTAACAATACCGATGAACTAAGCAATGTAGCATTAAATAAATCAATTGCAGATCATAATGGTCATTTTGGCTCTGAGCAACCAGAGAAATTAATTGATGGTGTAATTGACCAGGGAGGAAGTGAAAAGTGGTGTTATGGCGGAGAAAAGGAGCATTTTGTTATTATTGACCTTGAAAAGGCCTACAAGATTTATCGTACACGCTTATATGATTGTATGGTGAATGAAAATGGACCAAACCTGGTTACTTATCGTGCCTTTGTTAGTGAAGATAATACTGATGGAAGCTGGAAAGAGATCTATGATGAAGAAGGACGAGGAGATGATGATATTAAAAACGATCATTTTGCGGGTATTGTAGGGCGTTATGTGAAGTTTGTACCTTATGATGTTAATGATGCTATTACCATTCGTTTGTGGGAGTTTGAAGTATATGGTCTGGAAGGTCCGTTAACGATTAATGAACCTGCCGGATTTAAGCTTGATAAAGGATCTAAGAAAAATGTAACAGTGAATTATGATCTTGGTGAAAGTCAGGCTGCAGATTTTATTGTTGAGGTAACTGTGCCAAATGCGGATGAGCAAAACCTGATAGCGATCTCAAATGTCAATGTAAGTAATGAAAGCGTAAGTTTTGATGTTACTGCCAATGCCTATGGATCAGCTAATTTTATGGTTAAGATAACCAATAACGGATGGGTTGCCACCGGATCAGCTAAAGTAGTAATAGAAAATGCAGCATGGGAGAACCTTGCATTGAACAGAAGTGCTGATAAAGGTGCAGATAAAGGGTATGGTGAAGAAGTGAATACTATTGCCAATGTATTGGATGGTGATATGAGTACTCATTGGGCCGCTAAACTTGGATGTACCAAATTCATGGTTGACCTGGAGCGCCAGTGTACTGTATTTAAGTTCTATGCCAAATTTACCAGTGGTATTGGCTCATATGGTGGCGGATACAATAAGGTACCCGGAAATGTTACGGTACGCTACAGTGCAGATAATACTAACTGGAACGAAGTTCAGACTAATGTTGAAGAGGGCGAATTTACTGTTGAAGCTAATGGTGTAGGAGTTCAGTATATCGAATTGGTAACAGATTTAGGTGGTTATGATCACATAGGTTTGTACGAAGTTATTATTACCGGAGAAGAAGGTCTGCCAACGGCCATAAGCGATATCAATAAAAACAATTTAAAGGTGAATATTTATCCGAATCCATTAACGCCTGTTTCAGAAATAACAGTTGATATGCCGGTTGCAGGAGAGGTATCAGCAGAGATATTTAATATTGCAGGGACAAAAGTTGCGCAACTTCAATCAGTTGTTTTAGAAGAAGGTAAACAATCAATTAAAATGGAAGCAAGCGTAGTAAGCAGTCTGAAACCAGGAATCTACGTTGTCGTTGTTAATACCCCTTCAGGAAGTAGAGCTTTAAAAGTAATTAAGAAATAACTTCATAAATACTTTTTAATAAGCGTTTGAGTTTAATTAAGCCGCTGGATATCCGGCGGCTTTTTTTAAGTTTTAATACACTAATTATAAATAACCAAGGAGAAATGAACAGTGCTTTGGAAGGACAAAACAGGGCTCTCTCAGTGTTATTCGTAAAAAACAATAACAGGCAAAGGGAATCGATTCAGTTGATGTTGGAATCGGAGTATGATCTTATTAATGTTAATACCTATGACCTGGCTCTTGAAAAGGCAATTGCCAATGTACCTGATATTATTTTGATCAATGCTGAGTTTCCGTGTTTAAAAAGCGTTGAATTATGCAGGAGTTTAAAAAATAACCTGCAAACGAACCATGTACCTGTCGTTTTATTGGAAAGTAAACAACTGTTCGATTATAAACACAAATGTCTTGAGGTGGGAGCAGATGCCTACCTTGGAAAAAATGAGTCTTTAACTATTATAAAACTTCAGATCGAAAATCTTTTGCAAAACAGAAGGCTTGTGAGATTTCATTATCAGAATGAGCCACCGTTTCAGGAGGAGCTAAACAATTATAGTTTAGATCAATTGTTTATCTTAAGGGTTCAGGATTCGGTGTCTAAACATTATTCTGATGCTGATTATAACGTTTCAATGTTAGTAAATGATTTATGTATAAGTCGTTCTAATTTGTATACCCGCTTAAAATCTCTTACCGGGCTAACAACCAGTGCCTATATCAGACTTTTCAGATTAAAGAAGGGAGCAGAGTTATTAAAGACCGGGCATCTTAATGTATCTCAGGTAGCATATAGTATAGGCTTAAATGACCCTAAATACTTTTCTAAATCATTTAAGAAACTATATGGACTAACGCCAACTGAATATCAACGAAGAGTTGATGGCTTAGTTGACGATAAGCAGTCTTTTTTCTTAACAAGCTATAATTCGCCAAAAACACCTGCCTGAACTGGCTGTAAACCTGTTGTGCCAGTTATTAAAAAAGATTACCTTAAGTAAGGTAATGAATGACGTTTTCAAAGGATCAAGTCATGAGGTCTTAGGTGGATTTAAACATCTAGGCCTTTACCTGGAATTTGCTGATCACTTCCTGAATAATCCGCTTATCTGCCCCCGCCCAGTTAAGTTCCCGAAGTTCTTCTGGTAAGAACCAGCTTACCTTTTCATGCTCAACAGCACATACTGAACCCTCTGCTATTTCGCAAATAAATGGAATTAACTCAATGGTTTTGTCAGGGTAAATATGGATAACAGAAGCCAATCGTTCTTTAATGCTTACAGTGACTGCCAGCTCCTCCTTTATTTCACGTTGAATACATTGTTCAGCCGTTTCTCCCTCATCAATTTTACCACCCGGAAATTCCCATTTCCAGCTTTCACTCATTTGACGACTTCTTAATGCGGCCAGTATTTTTCCCCCTTTTATAATAATGGCGCACGTAACCTGTGTTACTTCATTAGTTATAGAATTCATTTCTTTTCAGACTTAAACTAAGCCTCCATAATGGCGATTTAGTGTGATTTTGGTTTAGACGGCTGTAAAAATAGTAAAAGCGTTTAAATTAACAAGTTAATCAGGTATGTGCCATGCTTAAATAAAAAAGCAGCTATTTTAGAATAAGTCATGCATTTGTTTTGGAAAATAAAATAAATTTGAGAGCTGGCTGTTTTTAGCCGTTGTTTAAACAAAATTTCAACAAATGGGCCTACTGTTATTTTATTTATTTCTTGCATTGTTCGTTTCTTTTTTATGCTCTATTATGGAGGCAGTTCTATTGTCTACACCGCAATCTTATTTAATGGTAAAACAGGAGGAAGGAAAGGTTTGGGCAAAGAATTTCATCAACCTGAAGGTCAATATTGATAAACCATTGTCAGCCATTCTTTCATTAAACACAGTGGCACATACAATTGGTGCGGCAGGTGTAGGAGCCCAGGCAATAAAAGTATTTGGAGAAGCTTCGTTTGGTATCGTATCAGCCGTGCTAACGATCTTGATATTAATTATAACAGAAATCATCCCAAAAACCATCGGTGCCAAATACTGGCGAAATCTGGTACGTTTTTCAGCCCTTACCATACGTGGTATGGTTTTTTTGACATACCCACTGGTGATGATGTCTGCCTTGATAACCCGTTTGCTGTCTAGTAATAAAAAGGAACAAACAACCAGTCGGGAAGAGATAGCCGCCTTAACTGATATAGGTGCCGATGAGGGTGTTTTTTCCAATAGTGAGCATCGTATTATTCAAAACATGCTTAAACTTAAAAAAGTAACGGCAAAGGGAATAATGACACCACGTGTTGTTGTGGCTGTGGCCGATGAAGATATGCCCTTGCAGGATTTCCTTAATAATAAGGATTACCTGCGTTTTTCGCGCATACCTGTTTACTCGGGTGATGATGAAAATATAACGGGTTATGTGTTTCGTCAGACTGTTTTTGAAAAACTTGCCGAAGACAGACATGAGCTTAAGCTTAAGGACCTGAAACGAAAAATTACTATAGCTCCTTATTCAATTGTGCTATTTGAGTTATGGGAAAAACTGCTGGATCAAAATGAACACATCGCCCTGGTGGTTGATGAATATGGCGGAATGGATGGCATTGTTACCATGGAAGATATTATTGAAACACTGTTGGGTATGGAAATCGTTGATGAAACCGATGTTATAACTGATATGCAGGAATATGCCCGTGAGCGTTGGAAAACCCGCCAAAAGAAATATGAGCAGCTGGGAAATATTGATACCAACAAGAAGGAGGAATAGCTTAGATAAAAACCACACGATTAATGACCTGCGATAGCGCAGTTGAAGCTAATATTATAAAAGGTCGCCTTGAAAACGAAGGAATAGAATGTTTTATTGCCAATGATAATTTTTCGAACCTGATGCCCAAATACAATAATATTATGGGCTCTGGTGCGCAAATATTAATAGGAGAGAACGACCTTGAGTTAGCTATGCAAACACTTGAAATGGGAACAAAGAAACAATTAATATTTTCTTAACCTCTATGAGAAGTATACTGCTTTAATCGCCGATAATTATGCATGGGTTTTATTACCAAATCATTTTCATATCCTTATAAAGACAAGAGGTAGTAAAAGTATAGATAAACCCTTATATCAATACTTCTCCAACCTTTTTAATGCTTATACTAAGGCTTTTAACAAGTATCATGAGCGTCATGGTGCTTTATTTGAACGTCCTTTTAGGAGGAAGGCAATAAATTATGCAGCTTATTTCAAACAGGTAATTGCATATATCCATCAAATGCCGGTTCGTCATGGTTTTTGCAATCATCCATTGGAATATGGATGGAGTAGTTATCTTACATGTATTAGTGATAGAGCTACAAAGTTAAAAAGGCAAGAAGTAGTAAAATTGTTTGGTAATAGGGATAGTTTTACTGATTATCATAAGCAAAAGATAAACACTAATGAAATAGAATTATCTTTAAAATGATATTCTTTTCATAACAACTATTGTCAATAATTGAATGAAGATAGCTTTCAAATCAATAGTATTAGATTGATTGTTGTAACTTTAACTATACACAAAACTATAGCAGATGAAATCTTTATACATAGGACTATTCATTGTCTTGTTTATCTCTGTATCAATCAATGCACAAAACAAAGTTGTCGGATATATCCCCGCCAGAAGTGTTTCGGCCATGACCACTGAGAACTTTAGTCGAATTACGCAGGCCATTTATTTCGGGCTTGATGTTAACGATGAAGGGGTGTTGTCGGTTGATGATTCAAAGAATGACCTGAACTATCTGGACTCCTTACGCAGTCTGGAGCCGGTTGAACTAAGCGTATGTTTCGGCGGGTGGGGGCGATCTGATTTTTTTGCTCCTGTTACAGCCTCTGAGGATAAGCGTGCATTGTTTTGTAGCAATGTTCTGCAGCTTTGTAAGGACTATAATCTGGCAAGTATTGATCTGGATTGGGAGTTTCCAAAAAATAAAAAGGAGTTATCTGATTATGTGATACTGGTTAAGGATCTTCATCGTTTATTAGATCCCGAGGGTATAGAGATAACGATTGCAGTCGGCTTCTGGGACAAGCAGGCTCGCCTGGTTGCTGAAATGGAGCCTTACCTGGCAGGCGTTAATCTAATGACCTACGATAATGTCAGTCCTTCAAAAGGCCATGCCTCATATGATTTGGTTAAACGCTCTGTTAAACGTTTTATCAAGCATGGAATTCCTCCTGAAAAATTACTGGTAGGTGTTCCTTTTTATGGTCGTCATCGCTTGAGCCGACAAAAAACCATGGCCTATCACCAGGTGCCGGGATTGTGGGAGTCGATCAGCGATAAAGGCGAGTATGAAGGTTATTACTTTTCATCACCTGCTAATTTAAAGCGTAAGATGGACCTAATTAATAAAAAGAAACTTGGCGGAATAATGATCTGGGAACTGGGGCACGATGTGGAAAGTTCTGATCCGTTTTCATTGCTCAACTATATTAATTCGTATATAAAATGAGTTATATAGATTTTATTTTACGGTTGGTCTGTGCCCTTGTGGCCGGTCTCCTGATTGGTTTTGAACGAGGCTGGCATCATAAGTCAGCCGGGTTGCGCACCAATACCTTAGTCGTAGTGGGCTCAGCATTGTATGTGATGCTATCAATTAAAATAACTCAGAGCGAAGGAGATGTAACACGCATTATAGCACAGGTAGTAACAGGAATTGGTTTTCTGGGAGCAGGGATTATTTTTAAAGAAGGCATTAACGTCAGGGGCTTAACAACTGCAGCTACCGTATGGTGCAGTTCAGCCATTGGTTGCATGGCTGCAGCAGGATATTTTATGGAAACGCTGGCAGGAACCATTGCAGTGCTCATCATTAATTATTTTTTAATACCGATCGATAAGCGTTTATCAGAACGAAATATTGAAGAAGACGAGAATATATAGGCCTTTTTTGAATTAAGTTACCCCTAATGAGTGTGCACGACAACAGAGTTAGTTTGTTTTTGAACGTAGGAATCATTAGCAGGACACATTAAAATCCCCATCCCCACACCTGAGCTGCGGTACTTCCCCTTGCTTTCGAGAGCAAAGGGAAGAGTAGATTTACACCAATGCTTACAAATAGTAACGCTTTATATACCTTGATTTGTATGCACCTTCTTTTGCAATAGATAGTTAAGTTTCCTTTTTAAATTATAGATTTTTATAGGTGGCTCTTGTTACCTTATCAAGCCATTGATAATAGTCTTCAATTTGTTTCTTGTCACAGCCGTTCCGGTGCCAGTTGTCCAGCTTTTCATTTGTCTTTGAAAAGATATCGTTCTCAACTAATTCCAATTGTTGAATGATGCCTGTTCCTTCACTGTTTATCAGCTCAGATACATTAAGGTACTTGTAACCTGCTGAACGCTTAATGGGGTAGCAGCGGTCTTTTAAATTCATGGACAGCTGATTAAGTTCACAGTTCTTATCTCCATCGGCTACTAATACCTCGGGTAGGTTTTTTCCACCTTTAACCCATACGGGCAATGCAAGGCTGGTATTGGGAAAGCCAATCATTGTCCATATTGTTGCCAGTTCAGGAGCTTCATTTTTTGACACTCCTTCAATTAATATGGTTGATGATGACCCGTGGCGTGTAATCATATCGCCCGAGTTAATAAAGTTACTTGCTTTGGGTACTGAGCTGTATTCTTTGCGAAAGTCCTTGTTCAAAACCGAATGTTTTAAACAACGTGAGAAATCCTGAATGATGGTCTGAGTGTTAAGCTGACCCATGGCATCTGCCTGATAAAAAATATCCTGGGCAATTTGGTAGCGGATAAAGCCGTATCCCACATCTTTTTTGCCTGTAAAAGAATAATTGGTACGTATAATATAGCCATTAGGCGCCTGGGCCGGATCGTTGGCGTCAAACTTAGTATATGTGCGATTGTTAACTTCATAAAAAGCCACACCGCCTTTTGCATCCAAAACGCCAAAATGGGCGGCCAAACCTTTAGGGGCAGGACGTTCTTCAATCAACTTTTCAAAGTCGGCCAGTGTAGCACATTTCATCAGCGCCTCCTTCATAAAACGGCCTTCCTGATCTTTGAATGAAGTAGTGTCATCCAGATTGACATTGAAGGAAGCACTGTTCATAATGGCAAATCCCGCAGAATTGGATCCTCCCCATACCTGTTCTCCTTCTGCATCATTGGAATTGATCATGCCTATGTAATCGTACTTCCCATCATTGAAGTACCGCATTTTATTTTCAAAGGATTCGGTGTCGCGGAGTTTCCATATAAGAGGGCGACCATTGGCGGTGTATTTTCCTGATATGACAGCTGTGGTGCAGGCTTCACTAACCTGCATGGCAATGGTGAAAGCCATCAGGCTAACTAATAGTTTCTTCATAAGTTGTTGTATTGGATTCAGAAAAACAAGAAAGCCCTTTGTTCAGAGAAAAACAAAGAGCTTTGTCAGGATTTATAATTCTTATTAACCGAAAGTTGTTGACAAGGTATGTTTCTGGCCAGCCTGAATGGTAATGGTATCTTCCAAACAGTTGGCTGCCTCAACGCAAAGCATGTTTTTGTATCCTTCCAGCAAATCAGGCATTTTGTTAGCCAGCTCTTCGCCCGGATTCCACACGACCGTCATGCCGCTTCCGCTTTTATCAACTTCAATTGTTCTGTTTTTATCATGAATAACACACTTTTGGGTGCTGCTGTACATGCGGTTGGTATATTGCTCAAAACTTAAAAGTTCATTGTTTTCAACAGCACTGGCGTTTATAACACTATCGAAATAGTCAGCTCCATGAAGTCCTTGTAATTGAACATTCAGAATATCCGACACATTAAAATAAGAATGCAAGGCACCGCTCACGTCAAATGCTTTAATGTCTTTATTAAAAGTAGTCAGTTCAATCTTTAACTGATGATCTAATTTTATCATTAAACGGGCTTCAAACTCGTAAGGCCACAATTTCAGTGTTTGTTCGTTGGAATATAAAGCCAATTCAATACATGTTTCTTGATCGTTAGCAGACGTATGTACAACCTGCCAGCTTGAAGTCCTGGCAAAACCATGAGATGGCAAGGACTTATCAACCGGATGCGCATTGAACCAGGGCCAGCAAACCGGTACTCCTCCTCTGATTGCTTTTCCATCCTGAAAGACAGCGTGCGGGCTTACAAATAGAATGTCCTCCTGTCCGTCAGGAATAAAGCTTAAGACATGAGCGCCATACAAGGACACTTTTGCCGTTGAGCAGTCGGTTTTTAATTCGGCGATCACTGTATGTTCAAATGGCTGAAATGAGATGCTGTTTTCAATGCCAAATTGCGTGTTCAATACTTCTGAATTCATAGTCTGTGTTTTGATATATCACAAAAGTATTGAATATGGCACGATTACGAAAGGATATTCTATTAAACCCCGAAGGCACAAAGGTCACTATGAGAAAAACGTTGTGGTCTTTGTGCCTTCAGGCTAATTCGAAAAGTGATAACATTAGTCTTCTAATTCTGTATCAACTTTCCTTTTATGCTATCTTCAAAAGCCGATAAGGCAGCCTTTGAACCTTCGCCCATGGCAATAACGATTTGTTTATAGGGTACTACAGATACATCACCTGCTGCATATACACCAGGTACATTGGTCCGGCAATGAGCATCAATTTCTATTTCACCCATGCGGTTGGTCTCAACCACATCAGTAAATACTTTACTATTGGCCTGCAGGCCAATTTGTACAAATACACCATCCGTTTGAATGGTTTCCACGGTTTCTGTCTCCCGATGTTTAAAATCCAAGCCCTTAACTTTATTTCCATCGCCGTTAACACTCAGTGTTTGTGCGTTGGTAATTATTTTGACATTGGACAGTTGAGCCAGTTTATCCTGTAATACCTGATCGCCTTTGAGTGTATCGAGAAATTCCAGAACAGTAACCTCTGCAGCAATTGACGACAGGTCAATGGCCGCTTCAAGTCCGGAATTACCTCCACCTACAACCACTACTTTCTTATCTTTGTAAAACGGACCGTCACAGTGAGTACAAAAGGCAACACCCGACCCGATGTATTCACTTTCACCAGGAACACCCAATTTGCGCCAGCTGGCACCGGTTGCGATTATAAGAGCTGGTGTTATAAAGGTTTCGCCCAATGAAGTTGTAATGTGTTTTTTACCGTCAATTAATTCTGTTTTCTCAACCAGGCGATTTTCCAGGATGTCGATCGGGTAATCGTTAAGATGTTTCATCAGGTTGGCTGATAATTCGGCACCGGTTGTTTGAGGCACAGAAATCATATTTTCAATGGAGACAGTTTCAGTCACCTGGCCGCCTATCGTTTCGGCAACGATAGCTGTTGAAAATCCTTTACGGGCTGAATAAACAGCAGCTGATACACCGGCCGGACCACCGCCAACAACAACTACATCGTATTCCTTTTTAATGCTTTCTGCTGGTTTGAACGCTGCCCCTGTACGGTCTTCAATTTTAGCCAGTAATTCACCTAAAGACGAACGGCCGACATGCAACTGCTCTCCATTGGCATATACCGATGGTACGGCTTGTATATCCAAAGCCTCAACTTCTGATTTATTAATGCCGCCATCGATTATTTCATGAGTAATAGCAGGGTTTAGAAATGCCATAATATTTAAGGCCTGAACCACATCAGGGCAGTTGGTGCAGCTGAGCGATATATAGCTTTTCAGTTGTACCTTGGTGCTGATGTTCTTTATGCGTTGGCTGAGCATCTCATCGGGCAGGTTTTTACCAATGCCATCAAGGTTAAGAACTGCCAGTAGAAGAGTTGTAAACTCATGGCCCGTTGGTACGGCTCTGAAAATAACCCCGCTTGACTCATTGTTTCTTAAGATGGTGAATGATAAACCTTCACCACTGTTAATTTGTGTGTCAACTTTATCAGAACATGCCGCGACATCATTTAACAGTTCCGTCAGTTCGTTTTTATTAGGATGGTTCTCGGCAGCGGTTACCTGAAAAGTAAACTGGCTTTTCAAATTTGAAAAAACTTGCGTAACCTGATCTTTAATAGCTTGTTCCAGCATGTCTGTGTGTTTTTAGTTAAGTGTCAAAGGAATGTTGAGGAAGGACTAAATTTGAAGTGAGAGATGTGAAGAGAGCGGTGAGAGGAGAGAGGTGAGTTCAATCGTACTTTATATACATCATATCCATCAGTCTCACTTCTCACCGCACTTAGCTCATTGCTAATTATATTTTACCTACAAGGTCAATATTTGGCTTAAGCGTTTCGTTGCCTTCTTTCCATTTGGCCGGGCAGACCTCAGCAGGATTTTTGGCTACAAATTGCAATGCTTTCAGTTTGCGTAGCAGCTCATCGGCATTACGTCCAACGTTACCGGCCACTACTTCATAGGATACAATCTCTCCTTCAGGATTTACAATGAAGGTACCGCGTTCGGCTAAACCAACTTCCTCAATCATTACTTCAAACCCACGAGATAAAACTCCGGTTGGATCAGCTAACATTGGGTATTTGATTTTTTTGATGGTATCAGATGTGTCATGCCATGCTTTGTGCACAAAATGTGTATCTGTTGAAACTGAGTAGATTTCAGCACCGCTGGCTTTAAACTCATCGTATGAGTTGGCTAAATCTTCCAATTCAGTAGGGCAAACAAATGTAAAGTCGGCAGGGTAGAAGAAGAATACTGACCATTTACCTAAAACATCGTCCTTTTTTACTGTTTTAAATTCATCGTTGACGTATGCTTGTACTTCAAAATCTACTACTTGTTTTCCAATCTGTGACATAGTTATAATTTTTAATTGTTTATAATTTCTTTGTTTAAATTTTACATCAGCAAAACTATATCATGAATTGATATCAATCAAATAGATAGTATAGATGTAATAGATAGATGAAATCTATAGAGGCAGAATATCAGACATATAAGATGATGCACCTTACCACATGAGGATGGAAAAAATATTGAGAGACGCATTAACCTCGATGAAGACAAATAATTATTAACCTTATTTGATAGCAGGCATGACCCTGATAAATTGAAACGATAATCTTCTAATAAACTCTGGCGCAACAGACCTTAATAGATGACTCAGTCAAGATTATTTCTGTTTGATGATTGATATTAAGTGTGTTACGATTATTGCTCCCAATCACTGCCCGATGTCTGTTTTTTACCAATCAATTTTAATTATCTTTAATCCCTGTGAGGCTGAATCGTCAGCTATTCAGTTCGATGTAATATTGTAGTAAGGCTTTTTAATAGGAGCCAACAGAGATTAACGCTAACCGAGAATTAATATATGCCCATAATAAGTTCGATAATTTCACTGGTCAATACCCGACGTCTTTCTCAGATTGATCATTTCAAACAGAATCCGGAAGATGTACAAAAGGAAGAGCTGCATAAGCTCATTGACACAGCAAAACATACAACTTTTGGAGAGGAGTACGATTTTAAGAGTATCAGCAACTACAAGACCTTTGCCGAGCGTGTTCCTGTGCGTGACTATGAAGGTGTGCGTCCTTATGTTGAACGATTAAGAAGGGGAGAAAGTAATCTGATTTGGCCGGGCGATATTAAATGGTTTGCCAAAAGTTCAGGAACCACATCAACGAAAAGTAAATTTATACCTGTTACCAAAGGCACTTTGGAAGATTGTCATTTCAGAGGTGGCAAGGACGTATTGGCTTTATACCTTCAAAATAATCCTGATTCGGATATGTTTAGCGGTAAATGCTTAACCCTTGGAGGAAGTCATCAGATAAATAATTTCAGTAACGACAGTTACTATGGTGATCTGTCGGCCATATTGATTGAGAATTTACCATTCTGGACTCACTTTGCCCGTACACCTGAACAATCCATTGCATTAATGGATGAGTGGGAGGCTAAGCTGGAAAAGATTACAGAAACAACCATTAAAGATAATGTGACTTCGCTGGCAGGAGTGCCAAGTTGGTTTTTGGTGTTAATAAAGCACATTCTGAAGCAAACAGGGAAGAACAATTTGCTGGAGATATGGCCCAACCTGGAACTGTTTATGCATGGAGGGATCAATTTTACGCCCTATCGTAAGCAGTATAAAGAACTGATACCTACCGATAAAATGAATTACCAGGAAACATACAACGCTTCTGAAGGGTTCTTTGGTATCCAGGATGATCTTAATGATCCGGGTATGTTGCTGATGCTGGATTACGGTATCTTTTATGAATTTATTCCTTTAAATGAAATAACACATCCACACCCCAATGCCAAGACGATTGAGGATGTTGAGATGGGCGTGGACTATGCCATGGTGATTTCTACCAACAGTGGTTTGTGGCGCTATATGATAGGTGATACCGTCAGGTTTACATCTTTACGACCTCATAAGATTGTTATCACCGGACGAACAAAACATTACATCAACGCCTTTGGGGAGGAGCTGATGATTGAAAATGCTGAAAAAGCCCTGGAGAAAGCATGCTCCAGTACCAATGCGGTGATCAAGGAATACACTGCGGCTCCTGTTTTTATGGATGAAGAAACTAAAGGGGCACATCAATGGCTGATTGAGTTTGATGTTATGCCCGGCTCTATTAACAATTTTACTGAAGCATTGGACAAAACTCTTCAGGAAGTAAACAGTGATTACGAAGCAAAACGTTATAAGAATATTACCCTTGACGGACCGGATGTGGTTGTGGCCCGTCCTCAGCTGTTTATGGATTGGCTGAAAAGCAAAAATAAGCTGGGAGGACAAAATAAAATACCACGTCTGGCAAATAACCGGGAGTATATCGATGAATTACTGAAGTTGAATCACTAGAAACAACACATTATGCATATCGCCGTAGCAGGAAATATTGGTTCAGGAAAAACATCTTTAACAGAGTTATTAGCGCATCATTTTGGTTGGGAAGCGCATTTTGAAGACGTGGAAGATAATCCTTATCTGGCAGACTTTTATGAAGATATGCCACGCTGGTCATTTAACCTGCAGATATATTTTCTAAAAAGCCGATTCTCGTCTGTTCAGGAAATCAGGAAATCAGGTAATACTGTTATTCAGGATCGGACCATCTACGAGGATGCATATATTTTTGCTCCCAACCTGTTTGATATGGGACTTATGAGTCGACGCGATTATGAGAATTACGAGTCCTTGTTTGAAGTCATGAGTAATATGGTTCAGCCGCCCGATCTGTTGATTTATCTGCGTGCTTCTATTCCAACATTAGTTGATCAGATTCAGATGCGCGGGCGCAATTATGAGAATAATATCCGCCTGGAATATCTAAAACGTCTTAACGAACGATACGAAGCCTGGATCGACAAATACACCAAGGGTAAATTGCTTATAATTGACGCGAATAAGATCGATTTTATAAAAAACAAGGCCGACCTGAGCATGATTATCGATAAGGTAAATGCCGAGTTGCACGGCTTATTTTGATACTTTCTTTTTACAAACCAAAAAGTAAGCCAATATTCAGGCTTATCTGATTCTGGCTTTTATGAGAGTTTTGTGTGGCATTGCCATAGTCTGGAATAAAGATGACTGTTGGTTCCATATGTTGAATAAGGTCCATCTGTAGATGGCAATCAAGCAATATCTTATCAGATAATTCCACAAGAAAACCAAATTGCGGAGCAATGCCGGGTTTCCACTCTTTGGTAGTGTAGGCAGTTGACGGATTTGAAATATTATCAGAATTAAAATCCATCGTATTGATCAGGTAATAGGCTCCGAATGAAATACCGGCATAGGGTCGAAATTCATCCGTACTGAAATAATAGCTTCCATTCAACAAAAGACGTAAAGTCTGGTATGAAACATCAATTCCACCCTGGTTAGCCACGTCCCAAACATTACTGCCATCCTGGTACTGATAGCTTAGGTCGGCACCCAGAGATAAAGCATCATTGTAAAACCATTTACCGGTCACTCCGGCCAGCAATCCATTATCCGAAAGATCTTTAAATCCATATTTTTCACCACCTGGACCAATATTGGTAGGAAAGGAATAGCCCAGCTTGCCGCCAATAAAATACTCTTGAGCATCAGATGCACATGGCAGGGTGCATAACAGTAATAGTAAGGTTAAGAATCTCATTTCAACTTTTATTATAAACATCTCTATGGCAGATGACTGATCGCCAGGAAGTTTTTATTGGCAAAAGCCTTTAGTTCTCTGTCATTCGTCTGCATTTATATTCATACCAATAAGATTGACTGCCAACAAAAATGCTTTTGTTGTCAGGTGTGAAAATAGAAAATGTTTGTTAGATTTGATGTGTCTCATTTAAGATTAAAACCATAACCTCGGACTTTCTTTTTAGAACTCCGGTCTCAAATCTATTACTTTATGTCGTTTATTGGAAATATTATCTGGCTGCTCTTCGGAGGTTTGATCACTGCTATCGAATATTTTATATCCAGCCTGTTATTAATGCTTACGATCATTGGTATTCCCTTTGGTCTGCAAACCATGAAGCTTGGTGTTCTTGCCTTATGGCCCTTTGGCAGCAAGGTGGTTGACCGACCACAGGCCAGTGGTTGTTTGAATACCTTAATGAATGTTATTTGGATCTTTATCGGTGGTATCTGGATCTGTATCTCACACCTTGTTTTTGGAATCTTACTGGCGATCACCATAATCGGTATTCCATTCGCCCGTCAGCATTTTAAACTGGCGCATATTGCTTTAGTACCGTTTGGGAAGGATATTCGATAGGTGGTTTTATGCACTAACAGCTTTTATTTAGCCATGGGGCAGTATGAAGGGCATTTGTGATCATATCCTAATCATTTGTGGATAGTAGCACGTAATACTAATAAAAAAGAGCAGCTCGTCCGAACTGCTCTTTCTTTATTACGACAAGATGTAAAACAGTTTTGTATTTACATCCTTATTCTATTTGCTAATTAGTCAATTACTTTTAGCTCTTTACCGATTTTGATAAATGCAGCGATTGCTTTATCAAGGTGGTGTTGCTCGTGAGCCGCAGAAAGCTGGATACGGATACGTGCCTGTCCTTTTGGTACAACCGGATAATAGAATCCAATAACGTAAATGCCTTCATCCAACAGGCGTGCTGCAAACTCCTGTGATAATTTTGCATCGTATAACATTAAAGCTACAATTGCCGACTCTGTTGGTTTAATATCGAAACCTGCTTCAACAATCTTAGTCTTGAAATATTCAGCGTTAGAAATAACTTTATCACGTAATTCAGTTGACTCAGTCAGCATATCAAAGATCTCTAAAGCGGCACCAATAATTGAAGGTGCTAATGAGTTAGAGAATAAATACGGACGTGAGCGCTGACGCAACATATCGATAATTTCTTTTTTACCCGTAGTATAACCACCTAAAGCACCACCCAAAGCTTTACCAAGAGTTCCGGTAATGATATCAACGCGGTCCATGCAGTTGTGATATTCATGAGTACCACGACCTGTTTTACCAATGAAACCAGATGAGTGGCTATCGTCAACCATGACAAGGGCATTGTACTTATCGGCTAAGTCACAAATTTCATTCAACTTAGCAATGTCGCCGTCCATTGAGAATACACCGTCAGTTACGATGATGCGGAAGCGCTGCTCCTGTGACGCTTTTAACTGCTCTTCCAAATCAGCCATGTCGGCATGCTTGTAACGATAACGAGCTGCTTTACACAAACGCACACCGTCGATAATTGAGGCATGGTTTAACTCGTCAGATATAATGGCATCTTCAGCTGTGAATAATGGCTCAAAAACACCACCGTTTGCATCAAAACATGCTGCATAAAGGATTGTATCTTCCATTCCGAAGAATGAAGCGATCTTTTCTTCAAGCTGCTTGTGGATATCTTGTGTTCCGCAAATAAAGCGAACAGAAGACATACCATAACCGTGCGTATCCAATGCTTTTTGCGCTGCTTTTACCACACGTGGGTGCGATGAAAGACCCAGGTAATTGTTGGCACAAAAGTTTAGTACAGGCTCTCCACCCTGAACATTGATTTCAGCGCCCTGAGGCGTTGTAATGATGCGCTCTTTCTTATAAAGACCAGATTCTTTAATAGCCTCAATTTCCTGAGCAAGAAAATCCTGAAATTTACCGTACATGACTATAATTTTACAGTGTGATTAATCGATTTTAACTTCAAAAGTACAGGCATTAATATTAAAGAACAATGACTAATAACACTTTTTTAGCTTTCGAATTAATTTAATTCTTCTTTTATAAGCTTTTGAATGTTACCCCACTTGCTTTCGTTCATTTTCGGTCCAACTACCTCAATAACGTTTCCAGATAAGATAGAACCGATTTTTCCACATTTCTCCAATGACAGATCCTGGATCAGGCCAAACAGGAAGCCAGCAGCGTATAAGTCGCCGGCACCAGTTGTATCTATACTTGTAGCCGGAATAATACCAACTTTCACCACTTCATCGGCACGCTTGATCATTGAACCTTCCTTGCCCAGCTTAAGAATAGCAACTTCAGTTCCTTCAGCAAGCTGGTGCAGTGCTTCTTCACCTTCTTTGCCCGTGTAAGCCTTGGCTTCTTCTTCGTTGGCAAAAACAATGTCAACGTAATTATGCACCAGGTCTCTCAGGAACTCAAGGTTATCCTCAACCACATTAAAGCTGGCCAAATCAATACTTGTGATCAGGCCATTTGCTTTGGCCATTTTATAGGCTTTTTCTATGAGGCTTTTGTTTTGCACTAAATAACCTTCAACATGGAAATATTTGTAGTCGGCAAATAACTCATCAACAATATCATCCTGTGATAACTCAACTGCAGCGCCAAGGTAGGTGGCAAATGTTCGCTCTGAGTCGGGACTGATCAATGCATTGGCATGGCCGCTCTTCGTATCAGATTCAAGCAGGTGAGGCGTGATGTTGTGCTCAGTCATGTCCTTTTTGAAAACTTCACCCAGGTCATCTTTACCAATTTTACCAATGAAGCCGGTTTTAACACCAAGACTTGCCAGGCCATGAATGGTATTGGCAGCTGAACCACCACTTGCCAAATCCTTTTTAATATGAGAAGTTGCTTCCTGCACTTTTTGGGCAGCTGTTTCATCAACTAACTGCATACTGCCCTTCGGTAAATCCAGTTTTTCCAGTAATTGGTCGTTTTCCAGGATTGCTAATATATCAACAAGGGCATTTCCTAATCCTAATACACTACTCATTCTTAATTGTTTAGTATTTTGATGTAAATTTATTCTAAAAATATTTGTCAAAGATATTGGATATTTTGAAGATTCCTTATAGTTTTGCAACGCATTTGAAAAAAACGCCTCCTAAACGAAGGAGAGAATGTTAGCTTAATGTACAAATTCCCTAGTAGCTCAGTTGGTTAGAGCGGCGGACTGTTAATCCGTAGGTCGTAGGTTCAAGTCCTACCTGGGGAGCTTTAAAAAGCTTCAACGAAAGCTTTATAATTTGAAAATATTTTCCCTAGTAGCTCAGTTGGTTAGAGCGGCGGACTGTTAATCCGTAGGTCGTAGGTTCAAGTCCTACCTGGGGAGCTGAAAAAGCCATCTCATTAAGAGGTGGCTTTTTTTGTGTTGTGCCATATATGGTTTTTAGAAATCAACAGGGAAGCTGGCGATCACAACCAAATTCTGGGTCCAGGCATAAATTTTACACAAACGATAGAGAAAGAACTTCACATCTGTCAAGCCTCTAAACTGCCTTCTGTTTTTATTATTTTAGGTTTGGGGTGATTAACTGAAATTTCAGTTTCTCCGTTGATGAAACATTTAATAATATTAGAGCTGTATGTCAGGCTGAATTGAAAATCGACGCAGTCAAAGCCTGATACATCAGAACTTGGGGCAAAGCGCACGAGTGTTCGAAAAGATTCAAACATTCACATATATAGTGTTTTGCAAGCTGTAAATCAGCTCTCCTCCTGGCAAGGAGGAGTACCTCGACGAAGGAGAGGGGAGGTGGTTTTAA
>NZ_JBNGPA010000049.1:0-33768 GCF_050589845.1 Carboxylicivirga agarovorans
GTGAAACTCAAGAATAATATACGGATGAAAGGGAAAATATCATCCTAACTTTTAGATGATTAGGCGGCTGCATACCAGATGATGTGATAATTAATTTAGGATAAGATTCTTGTTCGGATAATCCTGACTGTAATCTTTACTTCCAAATTTAAGATTTGAAAATCGTTGATGGCGGTTCTGTCGTTTACTATGACCAGTACTATGCACGATCTCATGGTACAGGGTTGAATAATACTCTTCATTTTTAAAAAAGTGTTTGGCATCCGGCATATGAATTTCATCCTTCAAAGGAATGTAACAGGCCTTTTTATTTCCATGTTTAATTACTGGTGCATCATTCCAGTTTTTTATTAATTCTTCGCATGATTCAATCGTTTCGAAATCATGGACAAAAGATTCGTCAGTAGGAATTTTCTTTTCACTGATACCTTCAATGTCATCTATGTGGAATACTCGATAGTAGCGAAGTATCGGAATTTCTTCGATTTCATTATCTTTCTTAACTTCTAATATTTTCCAGAAAATTACGATGAATGATTTGGCTCCCTTTTTAATGGATGCTCCTAACTGTTTAACCTGATTAAATGTTAGAAAGTAAGGTCGTTCAAATTCAAAACTCAATAAATACCAGAAATTAAATCCTCGGTAAGGTTTTTTCGAAATAAGATTACGTGGAATGGCATCAGAAGTTTTCCAAGGCAATGCCCATGGAATAACACCTTTCTCTAATCGATCAATAATTAAATTGGTGACTGTTTCATAAATATCAAAATTATTCATTGTATTTACTGCTGCCTTGCAGATTTATTTCGGCTTCTGGCACGCCATTAAATTTTGGCGAATACCATTAAGCAGAAAGGATACACGTCAAGTGTGCATGTCTGTTTTTTTAGATAAAAAACTGAACGCATCAGAAGGACGGCTGACTGTAAATCGGCAGGTTCAGCCGCACTTGACGAATCCTTTTCGGCGATCAATAACTTTGACGGAATTTATGTGGTGTGGATTTATCTGTTATTCTATACTGTTCTAGAAACGTAACTTACCGGCTAACCGATCTCTATACTTATTAGTTACACAGTTTCGGTGAAAAGACCGTAGATTTTCAAGTTCTGTCTTATTCATTTCCGCCAGGGTTTTGTATCGTTCTTCTAAGGTACCATGCCAATACTTCTTAAAAGGACAATTGTCAATTACCTGGCCATGAAAACATCCTAACATTGGTACCAAAAGATCTGCAACTGAATAATCAAACTTATTTTTCGAATTCATATAGCTTATTTGAAGATGACCTAAAAAAAGAGCGTGGAACCGCCACAATATTCGTTCCAGAGGTATCGTCAAACACCCGCACCACAAATACGAACAGTCCACGCAAGGCCATGCGTGATCTGCTAATACTCCTGTGGTGCATTAAAATTGACGATTTTCGGAACACAGAATAAAAGCTTACAAGCTATATTTTAATTTAAGTATATCTTTTCTTCATCACAAAATTATTTAATAATCGTTATACTGCAATAGTTACTATACATTATTTAAATCCTTATTATCCCAATCATCCATGCGATTGATCAAACTTTCTTTCAGATGATCCAGATAACGAGTACGTTCTATTTTTCTTCCTCTTATATCAAGAAATGCACGATAGGCATCACTTAATTCAATATTAAACATTAGCTCAAATAATCGTACCAGCTTCTTAATCTCAGTTCGCCCCTCATTGATTGATCTTGCGCTATGAATAGCGTATATCAACTCCACTAATGCTACTTTAGCATCTGTCCAGCGAAAGGATGTTTCATCAAGCCACTTGTATTTATTTAATGGTTTATTGCTATTCCCTTGCTTTACCAGCTCTAACTCTAAATCCAGATGCTTGATCAATTGCTCATGAGCGATAAATTTTGCCCATGTATAATCATGAGGCGCAGAAAACTGAGCATCCAACATCAGGTGTATTTGTTCTATATCTTTAACATCCTTGTTCATATTCCGTAAAAAATATTGCTTATCCATATAGTTCAGATTCAAACGGTAATACCTATATAAATCGGTATGGCTGATATAAAATTGTTCTAATTCCTTGATAATCGAAGATAGATAGCACATTTGTCCGTCACTGGCTAATGCAGAACGAAACGTTTCAATTTTCATTAATCTTAAGTAATAAATAAGTTGACTGTATACCTTTGGTTTTATCTCTTTAAAGAAATGAATTTCACATTTCTCACTTTCAAACCCTTCGGTCAATACAACATTCTTCATTTCCAATAGAGCCAAAGTGATCTGACCAATGGATTCTTCCATTAGTAATAATGGTTCAAGTCTTTTGTTTTCCAACTTAATCAGTCCGGCCTCCAAATTTTGAACAATTCGTATATGAGCTTCATTCATTACCATTCTTAAACTACCCGTTAGAAAAAGACTATCCCGATAAGAAGAAGCGAACAAAACAAGTTGGTAAAACTTATTTACCAACTTGCAACCTAAAATCACCAGAGATAATCCGGTTTTTACAACCAAATATCTCTCACTAAAATTCCCGATTATATAACTATGAGAGCCATACTGTAAATTTCGATATTAGGCCACTTAAAAGAAATAAGTAGATTACCTATTTTTATAGGTAATTTACCTAGAATTGATTAAATTCAATAGAAGTAGAAGGAATACCTCCTAAATTTACGGAATAAAATACACATGAAAGGGAACAAAATACTTCACCGGATTATTGATCTGGCTACTCTACAGGAACTGTTTGAGAGCTTCCATGCATTATGTGGTATTCCAATTACCTTAACTGATGTGAACGGTGGACTTCTATATAAGCCCAAAGGTGAACATATAGGTGCCGGCTGGATTAAAGCCTGTACCCATTATCACCGCCAATGCGAGCAAACCAATAAAAACTGTATCATCAGTGACACTTATCTGGCGCGACATTTAAAATCGGGTAAAGAGCATGCCATCTACACATGCTTGAACGGGTTAGTGGATCTAGCCGTCCCTGTTTATTGGGAAGGAGAACACATTGCCAATATATTCTCCGGTCAATTTTTTATGTCAGAGCCAGATATATCATTTTATGAGTCCTTAGCAGACAAATATGGTTTCAACAGAAGTGAATACCTTGCTGAAATAGAAAATGTACAACGCTTTGATGAAGCGAAAGTCCAAGAGATCATCCGCTTTTTAAAATCATTGGCCAGCCTAGTTACAAAAAGTATACAAAACTCAGAAGATGGAGAGTTGCCCCTAACTAAAAGCAAACAACTTGATAAGTTAACAGCTGACAGTAGACGCCGGGATGAAATTCTTACCACTACCTTACTGTCTCTTGATGATTACATCTACTCCCTTGATACGAAGGATTGCTTTGAAGAGTATTATACGCCATTTAAGGTAGGTTTATTGGAGGAAGATTATAAAAACATTAAAGGCCTGCACTATTCCCAACTGAATATCCATCCTCAAATTAAGGATGAGCTGTGCATTATCCTTGAAAAAGTTAAGCGCAGCAAGAAAACTCATAACTTTTACTTTCCATTGAAAAAAAATGGACACGTCGAAGAATACAAAGGAACTGTAGCGTATCGACGTAATGCCTTTAATCGTTTTGGAGGCACTACCCTGCACATCAGAAACATTTCATATGAAGCTAAAGCATACAATGAAGTCACTAAGCTGAAGCAAATAATTGATAACAGCCCTGTTGCCATTGTAATTACCGACAGTGATGCCAATATTGAGTACGTGAACGAGCAATTCTGTCAAAACACAGGTTATACACCAACTGAAGTTCTTGGACAAAATCCACGGATACTTAAATCAGGTATCACACCTGAAGGTACCTATGAGACATTATGGCGACAAATAAGTCAAGGATTGACCTGGAAAGGAGGATTTCAGAATAAGCGAAAAGATGGTAGCCTGTTTGCCGAAAAATGCATTATCAGTCCATATTATACCAATGGAACAATTTCACATTATGTAGCCATCAAAGAGGATATCACAGAGAAGCTGGCGATGGAAAAAGAATTGATTCGTTACAAGAATAAGCTGGAAGAGCGGGTTGTTGAAAAGAATAAACAATTACAAAAAAGTCAACATGACTATAAGGAAATAGTGGAACACCTGACAGGAATTGTTTGGGAAGTGAATATGCAAGGCCTTATTCGTTTTGTTTCACCTAATATCTTAAAGTATTCAGATTATTCTGCTGAGGAATTGATTGAACAACCTATCTCCTACCTTTTTAATCCAGAACTCCATGGTAAGCTTTATGAATTTGTCAATCAATTCCCCGAAAACCCAAGAGAATTTAGTGACTTTGAAGTATTCCTTGATAAAGCAGGCAAAAGAACCTTTTTCACCGCATCTGGTAAACCAATCTTCGATATAGATAATCAACTGATAGGTATACGTGGTATATCCATTGACGTTACCCAACAAAGAGAACGTGATAAGCAGGTGGTGGAAGCCATTTGGCAAGCTGAAGAACGTTTACGTACTCGTATTTCTATGGAGTTACATGATTCCATCGGTGCCACCATGTCTGCACTAAGCATGTACATGAACACCCTTAACACACAGTTTCCGGATAATTCCATATTACAACAGGTCGACTCCATTGTCAAAAAGACAGCTTCTGATATCCGAATGGTTGCCCGGGAACTAAATCCACCTGAACTGGAGACATTAGGCCTTGCAGAAAGCTTAGAAAGTATCAGCCTGTTATATAACCAGGTGGAACAAGTTAATATTAAATTCTTGACAGATAATCTTAATCTTGAACCGGAACGTAATATTAAACTGGCTCTTTACCGAATTATTACAGAACTCATTAACAATGCAATAAAGCATGGAAAAGCAACGGATATACAAATTCGCCTCTTTTCATTTGAAGATGAGATCTACATACTTTATGAAGATATTGGACAAGGCATATTCAATAATGGCTCTCCACAATCACTGCCTGGGAATGGTCTTAAAAACATACAAACTCGCCTAAATACTTACGGTGGGCATTGCCAGTTCTTTCCGATCGCAAACTGTGGATTAATAGTCGGAATGCAGTTAAAAGCAAAATCGAAAAGAGAGATACTAACCTAAAACCTAACATTATGAATTATTCAATAGCAATTGTAGATGACCACCCATTATTTATTGAGGGCTTTAAGTCATTTTTAAGGCTAAACGAGAAAATTGAAGAATTGAAGACAGCCCTGAATGGAAAGGTGTTTATAGATATGATGGAGGACGGTTATAAACCAGATATCGTTTTTATGGATATTCTGATGCCTGTTCTTAACGGTATAGAAACAACAAAATATATTAAAACCCATTTCCCGGAAACTAAAATCATTGCTTTATCATCACTTGAAAGTCTTGAACATGTTGAGCTAATGATCGATGCAGGTGTAGATGGCTATTTGCTTAAAGAAGTCTCTCCTGAAGAAATTACCAAAGCCATCGATGCCGTATTGAACAAGAATAACTATTTCTCAAATAAAGTACTCCTATCACTCTCAAAGCGTGCCATCATTGACCATGGCTCTAACAATAAACGTTTATTAAACAAGCCACTTAGCTCACGCGAAAGAGAAATATTGGTCATGTTTTGTAAAGGTTATACAAGACCTGAAATTGCCAAACGCTTCCATATATCTGAACGAACAGTTGATAAGCATAAAGAAAACTTATTAGCTAAGACAGGCTGTAAAAATTTGATCAGGCTGGTGATCTATAGTATCAAGAATGAGTTGGTCAACCTGGATTCATTATTAACATTTTAGAGGTCCTTTAAACAAATTCAAAACTTACTGGCAATGAAAAACTAAATGTACTTCCTTTTCCCGGTGTGCTATCAATTTCTAATGTACTATTATGTACCTTTAAAAAATCCTGACATACAGTAAGACCAAGCCCCGTGCCTTTTTCCATATGACTCCCAATAGCAGGTTCGATGCGCTCGTTATTTAATATCGCTTTCACTACCGTATCTCTCATACCACAGCCTTTATCCTGAACAGATACTCTAACACGGTCACAACCATTTTTATGTATTTTAACTTCCACATCCTCACCTTCTGGTGAAAACTTAATTGCATTAGACACCAGGTTTTGAAGGATTACCTTTATCATATCAATATCTCCTTTCACAAATACTTTTTCTTCTTTGTGTCTTACCAATAGCAATAAGTTCTTTTTATTCAGATTAAGATGGTAGAGACTACGCAATTCATCTAACATTGTCAATAGATTAAAAGTTCTGGGAATTGCTACTATGCGATTGGACTGTGATTGAGCCCAATTAAAGAGATTAGTTACCAACTCCATTCCCTGATTTGAGGCCATCCATATGGAGTCATAAAGCTTTTTTGTTTCTTTCTCACATACTTTCGCTTGTGCTTCACGCATGAGTAATTCACTGATAGCCACCATGGCTGCAAAAGGAGTTCTTAAATCATGACCGATGATGGAAAACAGTTTATCCTTAGATGTATTTGCTTCCTGCAAGTGTTGTTGTACTTGTTTCATTTCCGCCTTTACAACTTCTGATTTTTTCAATTGCTTATGCAGACATTTCAACAGGTTCTTTTGCTGACGAATCTGCTGCATCATATCTGTAATATTTTCCACACTTAAAACCAATAGCTCACCTGAAGAACTGCAGTTAATTTTAAGAGGTGATATTGAAATTTCGCAATAAGTTACTGCCTTTTCTAAACCGACACCTAATAAATCTCCATGAAGACCTGATGAAATAAACATAGGTGTATGTTCTTCGAAAACCTGTTCAAGCCTGGCACTAAAAAAAGCTTCTTCAAATACAGGAAATACTTTTCCCAATGCCAAATTTTGCCATGGTTTATCTGCTGTACCAATTAATTGTTTAAAATTTTCATTGCCATAAACCACTTCTCTTGATTGATTGACCAGACAGATACCTGTTGGTAAGGCATCGTAAATAAGCGACAGCTCTTCTAAATTCATAAATTAGACTCTGACTGATTATTAACTAATTTATCTAAGTGTTTTTGTAATTCAACTATAGAACGGAGCTCTAGAAAAATCAGTAATGTTCCTTTTATGGATTCTTCTTCTATAGCGTACTGTGTATTTGCAAGAATTACTGCGCCTATTTGTTCAGTCTTAAGCAGTTCACTTATATGCCCTTGATAATACTGTGGCAGTGAATAGCTGGATTGTAACTTTAATACATTTGATAAACTACCAATTACTCCATTAATAACAATATTACCCACTTCTGTTAACACATTCTTTTTTACCTTTCCAATACTTGCATCAACATTCAGCCATGGAGCAATTAACTCCAACAAACGTACTGCATCCTTATTAGGGAAAATTAGATTTACTCTACCTCCAAATGTTCCGTCAAAACCCATGTGTACAATAGAGGTATTTTCTTCAAAATCAATATAACTCTCGTAATCTTTATGACTCAGTATATGTACTTCAATTGTATTTAACGCAATTGGTTTATTAAGCATTTTATTCAACAGGTTAGCGCCATTTCCTACCCCAATGTTTATAAGTTCCTTTAATGCGTCCAACTGTAGACTTGTCACTTTCATAGACTATGAGTTGAAAAGTTGATTTACCTTTTTTAAAAGCTCCCCTTGCATTACTGGCTTACTTAAGAATGCTTTCGCTCCAAGTTCCTGACAACGCTGTCGTGTTGACTCCTGAATATCCGCAGATACAACAATCACTTCAGGACGATTTTTATAATCCTGCAAGGCTTCTAATAATTGTAACCCTGTCATCCGAGGCATCAGCAAATCAATAATCATGGCATGTGGTGGCTCATACTCCATCATTTCAAGAGCTACCTGCCCATCTTCCGCCTGAGCTAAAGCGTATCCTTGCCCTTCCAAAAGGCTCTCCAGGTATAAACGAGCCACGTAGGAATCATCTACAATCAAAATTTTCTTCATTGTTTCCATTTAGTAGGTTAATAACACAATTAATCAGTCAACGAGGTTAAGGTTGAAGAAGGTATTCCTAAATAGTTTTAAGCTAATGGGTTTGGGAAAGAATGCTTGTGCTCCAAGCGAATAACATAATTCTTTAACTTGTATTGAGTTATGTGACGTCATTACTAAGGTAGGGATTGAATAAGCTTCCTTAATCAGTTCTTCCATGACCTCATAGCCGTCCATTAGTGGCATTTCAAGATCCAATAGTATGACATCTGGTTTTTCACGAATAATTAGCGGCCATGCCTCAAGGCCGTTACAAGCCTCAATTACTTCAACACTAAAGTCCTTTAGCATGTACTTCCCAATCATACGGGCATCCTTGGCATCATCAACTATGAGTATTTTCATTCTCCGCATTATTTTCCCCAGCTCCAAACGAGCTTAAATAACTGAGAACAAAATTAGATACAAGACTTTATCATTAAGAATTAATTTTACCTATTTAGATATTAGTAAATTACCTATTATAATAGGTAATTTACCTAGAAGAGAGGGTTATTCATTTCTCTGGTGATGCTCTTCAATTCATACTTCAGTTTTCGATAAAAATTCATAGTTTAGTGAAGATATAATTTAACTCGATATGAATAAACAAGAATTAGTTTCAGCTATTGCTGAAAAAGCAAGTATTACAAAAGTAGATGCTGAAAAAGCAATTAACGCATTTGTAGAAACAACAAAAGAAACACTAGCTAAAAAGGAAAGCATTCAATTAATTGGCTTTGGTACATTTTCTGTTTCTGAGCGTTCAGCTCGTACAGGTAGAAATCCTCAAACTGGTAAGAAAATTCAGATAGCTGCAAAAAGTGTAGCAAAATTTAAAGCTGGGAAAGCTTTGGATGATAGTATTAACTAAAAGATACTATTGGAATTAGTGACGAGGGTGTCCAAAATTGAGACATGCTTTTTTTGTGCTTTAAAATAGATTTTCTTTGCATAATTGCTATGCTGCTGCGATGTTGTGTATGGGCTGATATTTGTGTTTAAAGCTAGATATGAAGGCTAATAGTCGTTTCCCAGCTAAATAATTAGCTTTTTGAGCCTTTTCCTTCAGCTTTTTGGTCATCTTACTAATATTTAAGGCAATCGCAACTAGGCCAAACTCCAGGCCAACACCTTCAAGCCCTTTTAATTTGAATCGATTAAACCCTTTGTTGTATTTAATCTGACCAAAGACGGCCTCTGGCTCAATGGGGCGTTTACTTCGGTGGTTGAGGCCTTTATCACTGTTAAGTGCTTCTCTGGCTTTTTGTTTGTAAGCCCTCAGCCTAAAGTTTACTTCAATGCTACGGTTGCCCTTACCTTTGAAGCATCGTCCCCTGATTTGGCAGCCGCTGCAGTTTTTTGCCCTATACTTGCGTAGTGTGCTATTATAGCCATTGGTATTTTGTTTTTCGTACTCTGCAACAAAATGCATGTGCTGTCCCATCGGGCATACAAAGTAATCGCCTACTGTATTGTAATGCAAATTCTCTACTTTGTACGGATCGGTTTTAAACGCTTTCTTTTGTTCTGTATGAAAATAGTTGAACTTCACATAGTGTTCAATTTGCTCTTTTTCCAGATGCTCGTAATTTTCTTCGCTGCCATAGCCACTATCAGCTACTACTTCTTTGGATTGCTTATCGTAGCGCTTACAAAAACCTGTGAGGTAATCAATAAAAGTGCGTGTGTCAGTTGGATTCTGATAAATGCCATAATGAGTAATAAACTGGTTCTCGTTACTCATCTGCACATTGTAAGCTGGCTTTAATTGCCCGTTCTTCATGTGGTCTTCTTTCATGCGCATGAAGGTGGCTTCCTTGTCAGTTTTAGAACAGGAATTGCGGCTGTCACCAATGTCTTCGAGTTTTTGTCCGTATTCTTCAAGTTTGGGCAGATGCTTGTTCTCCAACTCCTTTACCAGCTTCTTGACTGGTTTCTCCTGCGCTTTCTCTGACTACTTGATTTGCGCAATCCGCTTTTTGAGTTCGTCCGAATCAAAAGGACGAGGTTCATCATCATGGCTTTGGTTATCGTCGGCAATACCATGTTCTATTTGCTCCAGAATATTGCCTATCTTCTTCTCCAGACTGGCTTTGTACTTTTCCACAGACTTGCGCCAAACAAAACTGTAGCGGTTGGCCCTACTTTCAATCTTTGTACCATCAATATACTGTACATCCAGACTTACATAGCCCAAATCAACCAGGAGGAATACAACTTGCGTAAACAGCTTATGAATGTGCTTTTTCAGGCGCTTACTTCTAAAATCGTTAATGCACGAATGTTTCGGGAACTGCTTTCCACTAAGCCACATATAAGCAATACATTCTGTCAATGCCTGCTCCATCTTACGGCATGAAAACACATTACTCAGATAGCTGTAAAACAGCACTTTTAGCAACATTCTAGGGTGATAGCCTTTACAGTCGCCAGCTTTGTAACTCTTTACGATATCGTCTATATCAAGCTCATCCACCACTTGACTGACTAAACGAACCGGTGCATTCTCGGGAATAAACTAATCAAGGCGGGACGGGAAAAGCTCAGATTGACCTTGATTATAGGGCTTGAAATTGATTTGTTTCATGCCTTAAGATACTTAATATTAGGCATTTAAACAAATAATCAAGACTATAATTCATTGATTATGAATAAAAAAGAGGGCATCCGTTTTTTGGACACCCTCTTTTTGCTTTAGCTTAGTTAGTTTCATTTTAGGTGGTTTTGTGAGACACCCTATATTATTCATAAATTTTTAATATGCTTTCTTTTAGCTGCCCTTTTCCAATTAATTCTCTCAACAAAGGTTTGATATTATTCAATGTTTCGTCACTTACTCCTACTGTTTTTATCCTTGACTAAATAAAAATTCTAAATCTTTTAAATCTGAAATATATCTAATTTTAATATACTCAATATCTCTCATATAAGGACTTTTATTTGGAATCTTTACAAATTCAGCACTATCAATTTCATTATTAAGCTCTTTAATTATCTCAATAAAATCAAGCCCTTTAAGTTTAGTAATCACTTTATCTAGGCTGAACCTATTACTAGCTACTTGGTAATCCATATTCTATCTAAATGTTTGTTAAAATGCCTTTTTTGAGACTAATGATAATCTATGCACATTCCGAGTAAGATGATTAACAAAGGGATACTTGCAATAATTAAAACTGGTAATTGCGTAGAATTTCCTTACCTCATATTCATATTTCAATGGCTTTCTTGTATTAATTGTGTTTCGTGAGATTACTTTTTAGAATTGGAAAGTAAACTAGATCCACTGGCCTTCCAGAAAGCTTCCCCACAAGTTGTACATACGTAATCTTTTTTTCAGGAAAGGCTACAAGAGCTCCCAATTACTAATCAAAATTTTCAACAACTTCCCATCACACTTTGAATTTTTCTAATTCTTGTGTGGCCTTACCTAAAAAATAGATTCAAATTAATTAAGCATGGCAAAGTATAATTAATATCTTAATGAGATTTCACACAAATCAAACAGAATCCACAAACTATTTTTTACTTAAACATTTAATTTATAAGATACGTTAATAAAAAAACAGCTGCATTACCTTGATTTTAAACGTTTCATATTCAAATAATTTGCAATTATGATAAAATAGCTCTCTTAAATAACCTAATCAACTATCTAATACATACCACTTATGTTTGGATTCAACACTTACTATCATTCAAAAGCTATTTAAATAGTGATTTAAGACCACAGCCTTATGAGTATAATGGATTCACTTTTTATTAACCTATTCTACTAATAATTATACCAAACACTAAACAGATCTAAATCTATAAATTATGAATACAACTCGAAGTTTTATTACCATTTTAATAGCATGTTGGTTTACCTCAATGCAGCTAAGTGCCCAAAGCGACTTAAATACTATTGAAGAAACAGAGCTAGATTCAATAGTTAAATCAAAATTCAAAGTGACAATTGGCGGACAGCTAAAACTAAATGGAAACTATGATTTCAATGCGCTTCAAAACTACGAATCATTCAATGTCCCCTCAATACCAACCGGGTCTAATTCAGATAACAGCAATCGACTTAGCTTAGGTGTTAGACAATCACGTCTTAAACTTGAGACTTTATACAACTCACCATCAATAGGTCTTGTAAGTTGCTATTTTGAAGGTGATTTTTTTGGACAAGGCACTTTCAATTTTCGACTCAGACATTTTTACGTTGATCTAAAGTCATTTCGCGTGGGACAGTCTTGGTCCGTTTTTACAGATGAAGATGCTTGGCCAGATGTTATAGATTTTGATGGACCACCAACTGGCATCTGGGTAAGGGCAGCACAAATTAGATATACTAAAAACTTCAATAATACTAAATGGGCTATTTCTCTGGAAACCCCGCGTCCTGACATTCGACAAGTTGCAGAGATTGATTCTACTCTTACTGAAACTTATCAAGGCTTTCCTGATCTTGCTACTCACATCAACACTTCTGGTAATTGGGGACATGCCCAATTAGCATTTGTATACCGCAAGCTTCATTATAAATCATCTGAAAAGACTTTATCGTCGCATGCCGGAGGTGTTGCTTTATCAGGTAGTTTAAATATTGGAAAACATGATAAAATAATTGCTCAAGGAACTATTGGCAAAGGCATAGCCAGTTATCTGGTTTCATTTGGCGGAGGTGGTTATGATGCAATACCTGATGGTACTGGAGATTTACAGTTGCTTCCGATTTACGGAGGTTACGTTGCTTATGAGCATTGGTGGGCTCCAACTAAATTAAAATCAACCTTCGTTTATGGGTTGACACACCTTGAAGCAGATGTAGAAAAATTTTCTCACAGGAAATCAATTGCACGTTTTTATTCTGGTAATTTGTTTTGGCTGCTTGATGATCATATAACAACAGGAATTGAAGCCTTATATGGAGATGTAGAAGACTTTAACAGGGAAAGTGGTGATGCTTTTCGAATCGAATTTATGCTTTTGTTTAATTTCTAATTACTAAAAATAAGCTACATGAAGACTATTCGTTCCATTTTCTCAACAAATGACATAAGTATTAATCTGTTATTAGCTTAGAAGGTAAATCAGTAAGACTAATGATCTTTTGCGGAATACTAGTATTAGTATTTGCCAGTTCGTTAATTGAAAAGCTAATATCATAAATTTAGACTTTATACAATATAACTTATGCAGAAACTACAGATTATTTTAACATTGTTTTTCATTGTTTTCGCAATTGGATGTAACACTAGTTCACAAACTGAAGAACCTGAAAAAAATATTCGTCCGATAAAGGTATTCTCCATTTCGGATTATTCGCAATACTCAGGAAGAATCTTCCCTGCTCTCACAAATGCCATTCGTGAAGTTGAGTTATCTTTTCGTGTATCTGGGGTTTTAAATAAATTCAATATCCAAGATGGTCAACTTGTTCATAAAGGAGAACTAATTTCAGCTATTGACTCAATTTATATCACTAGAACAAATCAATTAAAAAAGACAAATTCTTCTCTCTTGATGGTACATCTAATTTTATTTACAATGCAAAAAATAACGAGCGAAGGAGCAACTGTGCCTGATGGCAAATAAACAGAGCCGGCTTAATGCAAACAAATACCAGGCTATGATTGTGTGTGAAAATAAGGAATCAATACAGCTCGAGATTCATTTAGCTTATGTAAGTCTTGAAGAGGCCATTACTAAAATTAAAATTGCAAATAAAACCAAAGAAAGTGCTCATGAGAATCTGAAAATCGCCAATAACAAATACAAAGAAGTTTTATCATCTATTATCGAAGTAACAGAAGCTCAGACTTTTTTTTGGCAAAATGCCGTTATTAGCCAGCTATATTCAATAAGGGTAACTATTATTATAGTTTGACTGCTTATCATCGAGCTGTAGGTAGTTTTTTAAAAGGCCTCCATAACGCCAAAATACAAGCCTTGATTACCATCAACTCCCCATGCAAAATCAAGCCTTAAGTTAACTTTTTTAGCTTTCGATATAGTAAAACGAATTCCTGAACCAATGCTGGGTAACCAATGCCTTTCAAAAACCTTTTCTCCATCTTCCATTTCTTCAGTTCCCCATACACTTCCACTTCCTGCAAAAGCAACAGCTCCCCAGCGCTTATAGAAATTCCATCTGTATTCAACTTGAGCTGCAACCATATTCTTACCTTTGTATTTACCTGTTGTATACCCTCGTAATGAATTACGCACCCCATAATTCTGATATCCATCAAAAGGCACGTCTCCTGCGGCAAATCCACCATTAAGTGCTAATGCAAAAATTTTCTGAGAATTCAGGTTTGTATAATATTTAAACATAAAGTCTGTGTCTACATAATTATTATCACTCCCCAACCAAGTTGCATTCATTTTTGGTCGAATGCTTGCAACAAGCCCTTTAGTAGGATAATACGGATAGTCTCTACTGTCATATGAAAGATTCAAACCAATGCTTGAAACAAAATTATCTCCAATGTCGTTCTGTTTAAAAAAATCTTCCGTAAACTCATTCTCTGCGTCCGTTCCCTGATCAAACTTGTACAGTGTTTGTGTTCCAAGGTAAAGCATGCCCAAATAAAAATTATTAATTATCCGACGACTATACTCGGCTGAAATAAAATAACGTAACTCTGAAAACACTAGATGTAAATCTTCCACATCTTGGTTATATAAAAAGTCATTATTAATCCTTATTGTACCTATCACAAGAGTTGCCCGATGCCGATTATCGCCCCAAAATAATTTTGTCATAGGAAAAAAATAGTAGCTCTTATTTGTAGAATATAATCCTGCTACTCGAACAAGTGAGGGAGGTGAAAGAGTATCCTTTTTCATTGGCCTAAAGAATAACATACCCATTGCCCCAAAACCTGTCTTCATAGCTGGGCTATTACTTATTATTGGAACTGCTACTAATGTTTTAGTTGACTTATCAAATAATGAATCAGGTTTACTTTCTTTAGGTGAAGTTTGTGCAAACGAATAAGATGAAACTAAAAGAAATATAAAAAGTGAGCAAATCTTGTTCATATGATTTGTCCTTATATTGTTAGTTATAGTTAAAGAGTGATTAATACTAAATGAAATAATGTATAAGGGATACATATCTTATTCATAAATAATAAATAATAATTCTTGCCTCCTTCTTAACATTGTTAACATTAATAATTTCAACATGTTTAACATTTAAGGCTGTCGTTTCTTTTAAGTAGACCAGAAGTTCATCTTCTTTAATAGGAGCCAATAAATGTATTTCGTTAATTACCATCTCTCTCTTATTCAGAATAGCTCTCTGTCGGTATATTTCAAGAAAAAATGTTGCCACAATAACGATGCTATTACAAACGATTAAACCGCGGTATACATTCGGAAAATTCGCAAGTGCGTTTATAGCAGAAGTAGAAATTATCACAAACAAATTCACCATTTCATAAAAAGGTACATTCTTAGTCCTAAATCTGAGAATACTAAAAACAGCAAATAACCCTAAAACTATTCCGAGTTCTACCTTTACCATTCCTAAATACGAACAGGTAAGAAAGATACTGATACCCATCATAATAAATGAAGGTGCGAATTGCCTATTTGCGATATTTTCACGATAACGAATCCATGTTATTAAAAGTATAACTAATAGATTGATAACAAATCGAATCAGCACTTCATGAAATTCGAAGTAAAATACATTGGCTTCTGTCATAATACCTACTATTAGATGATTATTTAAGACAAGTGCTTTTCATATGCTTGACTGTTTTTCCATTTTCAATTCCCTGAAAGAAAGAATCAAGATATGAGACTACTTGTTTTTTTACTCTATCCTCTATATGATCAAATGAATTAATATAATTATGCATATCATCTCGCTTTTTTAGAAATTCCAATAAGGCATTTTGCAAAACAGTATCCTCTCTGCAAAGTCCTGCGTAGTATCGCTCTGTTACATTCCTAATCTTTGAATCCTCACTTGGAACAGCATACGAGGCATTAACCAAACCACAATAATCAAAATCATATGGTATTAATACTCCATTAACTGTTGTGATTGGTTCAATTGGGGTTAATACTTTTGTGTTGTGTTGACGATATACCGACCAATCTGTATTACCAACCATATACTGAAATATGGCTACCCGATCCAGTATATCAGGCTGAATATGTTTTTGAGAAACATTAGATACTTTTGTCGGTAATAAATTTAAACGTTCTCCTAAAACACTCAATGGCTCAATAAAAAAACCGTAATGAGAAATAGTCTTTTTCTTTTTTCCCGTATCGATATAATTTATCTGAACTAAGCGCACACGAAAGCTTATATCTGAAATAAGATTATACAATTTATAGACCATGTACTCTTTGAAGATGTATTGAGTGTTTTTCGGAGAATAATTACAATGTGTTACCAGTTTCATGGTACTAATCTCATTAACATCACTGTATTTAAATTTGGCTTTTTTAAAATTTAATTTTAGGGGTGGGAATGTACAATATTCATTTCTGAATGCACCTCGAGATTTTATTTTAATTTCATTGCTAACAGAATCATTTTCACTAAAGTGATATACCAAAAGGGCATTTAAATATTCATCTTTGGGCTTTTTTCGCGTATAAGCCTTTACATCAAAATAAAGAGATAGCTTAAGTATTTCGTCTTGCTCAAACAAACCGAAATCATTATATATTGTATCAGAAATTCCATAATCATCGCTTTGTGCTAATGAAATACAGAAGTTAAATGAACATAAGACAAACAAGAAGTACTTCATAATGCTAAAATCTTTTTTTTCCTGGAATAAATAGTCTTTGTTTCACTCGGTAATTCATTAAACAATTGGTAATAATCAGAGGCAAAATGTCCCAAATGATTCACTCCATAATGACGAGCTATGACAGAAATTAATTCACCTGAAGTATTAGCAATAAGCTCCATCCTTATACAATTTAACTTACAATGATTAATGTAGGTTATAGGAGAAACCATGAAACGTTCAAGAAAACCATATTCCAAAGTCCTCTCTGATACACCTGTTACCTTGCAAAGTTGTTTCATCGTTATACTAGAACGAATATTTTTAGAAATATAGCTAACCGCAATACAAATCGCAACATCCCTTTTCCTATTTAATTGTTTGATAGAATACCCTTTTTTTCTATCAATAAAACTTAAAATCATAAAAGGTAAGCGATATTTAAGCTTATGAATCAAATTCGGATTATTAACAGCTGAAGGCTCTTTTTCCAGTCTCGTGAAAATTATTTCCAGAAAGCTCTGCATGTAATATATAAAATGATTATTAATCGAAAAAGCACTTTCATCGTTGATAAGCGTCTTGCTCAGATTTATAAATTTATGCTCATCGATCATTTTTTGCAAATGTTCTTCCCAAATACTTATTGTATAAACATCGAAATAATCATGTGAAATACCATCAAGTGTGCATGTTTTTGAAAAAACAAGAAGTTTACTTGAATCTACTTTTCTGTTTAACCAGAAATAAGGCGATGTATCTCTGGTTGGAATTACGAATGTTCGATAGCCTTTAGGTGTTAAGCCATCTTGGTCAATAGTCCCTTTTAAAGTAGTTCTGGATATTTGAATCAATCCAATATCCACAAGACTTAATTTTCCATAAAACTCACTAGTATCTAACTTCTTAAAATCTAGTTCCCAATTCTTTGCTGCCTCTTTCAAAAATTCAAAGTCCAGGTACTCCTGTTGTATGTAAAAATAAGTTTGGTTTTCCATATGATTTGGTTTAAAGTACATTCCATAACAATCTTACTTAAAAAAGTATACCAATCAAAAAGACATCACCTTACTTTTTGCGGAATATTGATAGTCACATTTCTAATACAAACAAATAATAGTTCTTTGTGTTAAAAATTAAATATTAACATGCTATATATCAACAACAACTTAAACCATCTGCAAAAATCTTTGTTAGATATAAACTAGAAACGTATAATTCTAAACTAATACGATTATGAAACAAATCAGATTGAGCTTACTTCTTTTTTTTGTAGGCATTTTACTAAACAATGTTAATGCTCAGGACATTATCCATGATGCCGAACAAAACATACTTATTGACCAGTATGGTGTTGAATGGGCAAAACAAGACAAAGAAATTGACAAAAAACTTAAAGCCCTGGAGAAGAAGTATGGTAAGAAACCTAATATTGTCCACATCATGTGGGACGATAATAGTTTTGGAGAAGTTGGAATTAAGGAGTTTAACTATATCCGTGGTTTCAAAACTCCAAGATTAAATACCATGGCTGAAGAAGGGATGACCTTTACTCGCATGTATACCGAGCCATCCTGCACTCCAACACGCGCTGCTTGTTTAACAGGTCGCTTAGCGGTTCGGAGTGGTATGTACACAGTGGCTTTTCCGCCGGAAGGTAGTGGACTACCCGCTGAAGAAGTAACAATTGCCGAGGTATTGTCAGAAGCTGGTTATAATACGGCGTTTTTTGCCAAAGCACACCAAGGAGATATTGAAGAAAGTTATATGCACAATCAGGGTTTTGATGAAGCCCAATTTTCACTTTACAATCAATTCCCTCCGATTTTCTGGCACGAAACAGGTGAAGCTGGTCAAATGACTGTTGGTTACACAAAAAACATGACAGAAAAAGAATACATTGTGGACCAAACATGGCGCCCATATGGCTACATAATGGATATTGAAGCAAAAAAAGGTGAAAAGGCAAGAGAAACCCTTCCTCCTACCTTAGAAAACTATCGCAAATTAATAGATGTGCATCAAGAAAAAGCTTTGGATTTTATTCGTCGTAAAGCCAAAGATGATAAACCGTTCTATTTAGCATACTGGCCAAACGTATATGACCTTAACAGATCAGGTCAAGAGTTTACCACAAGTAACGGAACTGCATTTGCTCAAAATATGGAGCGCCTGGATCGACATGTTGGTGAAATCATTGACGAATTAAAGAAACAAGGCATTTCAGAAAACACGCTAATCATTGCCATGGCTGACAATGGTCCAATGACTGAAGCCCCTCAGGCCATGTATCAAAATGTATTTAATGGTGGTAAAGGCGACTATCGTGAAGGTGGTATTAGAGTCGCAGCTTTTGCACAATGGGATGGAGTTATTGAACCAGGTACAGTTATAGGTGATATCTTTGCCTGCCATGATTTATTTACTACATTTGCTCGTTTAGCAGGTGCTACAAAATACATTCCTCGCGATCGAATCATTGACGGCATAGATCAAACAGCTGTATTCCTATATGGAGATGGTCAAAGTAGACGCGATTACTACCATGTTTATACAGGACCTTACCACGCAGCCACAATTAAACAACAATACAAACGTGTTTGGATTGGTGGACGTCCCGGCTTAGTTAAAAACGATTTTTATGATTTGTACGCTGACCCTCGTGAAATGCGTGGCATGATGGCACAGTTCTTATGGGCGTGGGGACCATTTGACATGATGAAGAAACGTCACGATGCAATGAACAAGAAGTATCCATTTACTCCTACTCGACATGATGTGCCTTTTGGCGGTATTGAAAATCTTCGCCCTGAGTCTAAGACTTATGTTGAAACAGTGAAGAGAACTATGGAAACAGGTAAATAAAGCTATTCTTTATATAACAAAGGGAAAGGTTTATTGCCTTTCCTTTTTTATATAAAAAATGAAACTCACGTTTAAATACTTTGCTAATTAAAACATGCCTCAAGTAACATTTTATGTATCAATTATAATCAAGATTACTAATTGGGACGTCGACTCAGGACAAAAAGCAATTGTTTTTTAGGGGGAATATGGGAATGGGTATAAGAAAGATGATTAGAATTCCGGATTTAATTATCAACTATAATACTCGATTTTTTATAATGTAGATAGTCTTGAAGGATGGATAAAATGGCTATCTCATTTTAAATTATATTTCAAGATAAAACTATATTTTATGAGGTCTTTTTTATATATCGCAGCCGTCCTGATATTACTAGGGATATCTGCATGTGTCAATCAATCAATTAAAAATTCATCTTCTTCAAATACAAGGAATGATAAAATTAAATTAAAAGTTGCGGGTTACGATCTTGACCGACTAAAAGGAATTTACCTTGGTCAAGTTCCTATTAATGGATTTGAATATGAATTTCACAAAGTTCCGATTGGGGATGCCAATACTGCAGCTTTTAGCGGTGCCGGCACCTACGACATTACAGAAGTAGGCTTACATCCGTTTATGTTGGCATATGCTAATGATAATTTTAAAGACTATAAACTAATTCCTGTTTTTCCGATCAGAACTTTCCGTCATAAAAGTATTTTTATTCGAACAGATGGTTCTATTACAAAACCGGAAGACCTGAAGGGAAAAAGAATAGGTACACCAGGCTATTCTTCCACTTCACTTACCTGGATTCGCGGCATGCTCAAGGACGAATACAACATTGATTCCAAAGACATTACTTGGGTATTATCAAACGAAGATTCTTCAAAAGAAGCAGCTGGTAATATTTCAAAGAATGAGCAGGTAGTACCCAAAGGAGTTACGGTTGAATGGGGAACCGCCGGGAAAGATGAATCTGAGCTCTTGCTTAGCGGTGAGGTAGATGCACTTTTTCACGCCGCCGAACCCAAAGCCTACGTCCAAGGCAATCCAATGATTGGTCGACTTTTCAACGATTCTAAACAGGTCGAAATAGCTTATTATCAAAAAACAGGGATTTTCCCAATAATGCACGCTGTGGCCATTAAAACCCAATTGGTTGAGAAATACCCAGAATTACCCAAAGTCGTCTTTGAAGCATATGCCAAATCAAAAGCGCAGAGTTTTGTCTTGCTAGACAAAGCAGGATGGGCCTATTCATCTCTTCCCTGGTTTGCGCAAGAATATGAAGAAACAAAGAAAGTTATGGGTAAAAATTATTGGCCATATGGAATTGAAGCCAATCGAAAAACACTCCAAGCACTTTTCCGCTATTCATATGAACAAGGACTAGCCTCTTGTGAGTTAACGATTGAAGAACTTTTTTTTAGAGAATCATTAACATTAAAAGATTAAACCGGACCTGATAGTAAACCCCAATATGAGAAAAATTCCATTTACAATATTAATCCTTGTGCTAACAACTTCAGCTTTTGGGCAAAATGAATCTGAATGGCAGCTTTGGAGTAATATTGTAGTCGGCTCAAATATAACCAGTCAACTATATGTACATGCGGATATTAGGCATCGGCAAAATATCGGTAATAATTTCTGGAATAATACGGGTATATTAATCAGAGCTGAATACTCTTTTAATAAGTTATTGAATGCATCATTTGAACTATTAAATAACCATACGAAACAATCCTCTTCGATCAGTAATTATGAATTTGCCCAACGGCTTGGAATAAAGGTATTTATTCTCCGTAATGGCGTTAATATATTCAAACTTAAAAAAGGGCTGGAAGGTTTTTCACCAAAAACCGAACTAACCAATTTAACCCGATTTGACCATCGAATTTTTAATTATCCAGATGTGGATATCACGGATTATTTTTGGCGACTAAGAAATAGAACTCAATTTAAATATGCACTAAACCGGGAGACATTACTCGAAAATAAACTCTTAACATTATTCGCGGATCTAGAACTCTTTTTCCCACTCAGTAATGAACCCAAAGAGCGCTATTTATCAAAAATGCGATTTAGAATTGGCCCTGAGTACCGTTATTCAGTCAGATGGCGATTCAGAATTCTTTATGCTTTCGATCATGCCGGAAACGGCTTCTCTAATAATGACAATATAGAAAGTCAAATGCTAAACCTTAGAATAAAGTATGTATTTTAAAAAGTAAACTATGATTGTAGGACTATTAACATTATTATCATTGCTGTTTTTTGGAGGCAGTACTGAGAGTTACTATTTAGTAGAAGATTTAGATAAAGCTTCGAAAATTTATGTGGTAGATAAAGACCGACAAAAGGCTATCATTTCAAGGTTAAAGAGCGAAAAAAAAGTAGCAAATGCTTATTATAAAGAACGAAGTAAGAACCTTAAAAAATTTAAAAGTATTCTGATTGATCCAGATGCTTCCAAAGAGGAATTAGCTAGCTTTTTTGTCAAACAAATTGAAAGTGTTGAAAACCACCAAAAACTAGTTTTTAAAACTCGATTGGATGTTTTAAAAAACATCGAACAAGATGAATGGGAGAAGATTGTTGAATATTCTGAAAACAAAGCTAAAAAAATTAAAGACAAGGCTAAAAGGAAGTTGGAGATAAAAAGTAATCCTTGGAATGACCTTCAAAAACTGGTTGATAAAACTATTATTAACGAACGCAACCATAAAGCAGTAAGTCAAGAGCTTGAGTTATTAAGAAGAAATTTTAAAAAAATGAGTGATGCTATAACTGAAAGAAATGTACAGGACAATGAAATCATTCGAAACTATCATTCTGATATAGATGCCCTTTGGTCAATTGGACATGACATGAATGAGATCAGAACCCAAACGTATCAGAGTGTGGTGCTATTCAGAGAACAAATTAAAAATCGTACAACAGATGATGAGTTTACCAAGATTATGAAAGCAATTTACAAAACAGTTATTTAATTGTATGTTAAGCATATAAACAAGTAAACCTATTGATGAAATGAAACAATCCAGGAGTTTAAAAATTCTCTTATTGATTACAATAACATTTGGTGGCCTTGTCACACACGCACAACAAGCAGACAGCATCATGTCTAAAGCTGAACTTGAATCACTTCATCGTGAATTAGACAATCCATTAGCAAAACGCTGGTCATTAGTTTTTCAGGAGAATTTTGGTATTAACCAAGGGACTCTGGTGGATGGTAATGTTACTTCAAATACTTTCTTTTTTCAACCAGCACTTCCTATACCATTTGGCAAGAACAAAGTCTTTACAGCACGCCCTGTTTTTCCCATCGTTACTCAGCCCGACTTTTCAGCAGATGCCAGTGGAGGGAAGAAAGTAAGTGGTTTTGGGGATATCCAGATGGCCGCACTTTTTGGTCCAGGTAATGCAAAAGGCCTTGTATGGGGTGTTGGTGCCACTTTTGTTTTTCCTACAGCAAGTAGCAGTCATTTAGGTCAAGGTAAATGGCAGGCAGGTCCAACTGTTATGCTATTCCATTTAGCCAAAACCTGGAATAAAGGAGTATTTATTCAGCATTGGTGGTCTTATGCAGGAGATGATGATCGTGCAGATGTTGCCCTTACCGACTTTCAATATGTTATCAGACGTAATTTTAGTAACTGGTCACTAGGAATGGGACCATCCATAAAAATAGACTGGAAACTAGGATGGGATGATGGCGTCACCATCCCTATTGGATTAGGATACACTAAAACAGCTCTAATTGGTAAGATGCCAGTAAAGCTGCGACTTGAACCTCAGTTCAGTATTTATCGTTCCAGTATATATGCCAATGTATGGAACATTCGCCTACAAGTTGCTCCAGTTATAAAAAGTCCATTCTTTTAAATCCTACTGACCATGAATTTTATCCTTATGTCCACATCCACATCTTTTACACAAAGGTATCGATACCTGATTATATTATTTATCGCTTTACCAATCAAACTGTTTTCACAGACACAAGAGCATCAGGATCAAAATGACCTCCATGGCATACATAATCATAACAATCATGCAGGTATTTTTATCGGTTCAACAGCACAATATAACAATGGCAGAAATCTATTTACTCTAGGAATAGACTATACACGGTTTTTCAATCAACATCAAAAATGGGGTATTGGATCTTTTCTTGAAGTCTTCTTCGGCGATCACACCCAATGGCTGGGGGGTATCCCAATTATTTATAAGCCCAGTGATAATTTAATTCTAAGAACAGGGCCTGGTATAGAACTGGTAAAAGATAGCGAGAAAAATATTACAGGGAAATTAGTGTTGAGGGCAGGAATTGCATATGATATTCATTTAAAACATTTTTCTATAACTCCCAGTTTTGATATTGATTATGTGCGTCATCATCCGTCTATGGTTTGGGGCATAGCTATTGGGAAAGGTTTCTAGGTAGAAATATACATTCAAACTTCAGTTTGTCTTTTGAGGATATCAGTTTGTCGGTCAGGAATAAAATAACAGCCACTAATCCAACACTTTTGTAATGTGAAATAACAATAACAAATAATTAAAATTTACAGTCATGAAAACATTAAAGAATTACACAAAAGTACTTGGAGTTGCAATCGCATTATTTACATCGATTGCTAGTTATGCTCAAGAATCAATTACCCTTCCTAAGGGAACCAATGTTTCGATAAATGTGGATAGAAATATCGCATCAAAAAGTGTTCAGCCGGAGTTTCAGTTCGGTGGCGTCGTTGATTTAGATGTATTGGTAAATAACGAAATTCTCATTCCTGCCGGAACAAAAGTAATGGGTAAAGTTGTTTCAGTAAAGACAGCTGGAAAAGTTGCAGGACAAGCTGAGCTTGTATTAGTATTAACAAAAATCCAAAAAGGGGATAAATACATTCCTGTGGAAACAGAAGCATTAGCAGTACAAGGTGAAGCACAAGGTAAGAAAACTGTCCGAAATGTTGGTGTAGGTGCAGCCACTGGAGCTGTTTTTAATAAAGGTAAAGGTGCTGGAAGAGGTGCAGCAGTTATGGGTGCTGCGACCTTATTAGGTAGTGATGGAAATATCACGATACCTAAAGGATACAACTTACAGTTTCCATTAGCCAGTGAAGTAAACTTTGAATAATATAATCAATTAACTTATATTCTATGAAAAAAACTCTCTTTTTAATGATGTTACTATTTGTGTCTATTACAACGGTGATGGGGCAAGTCTTTTCAAATAAAGTAGTCGGGAAAAATAAAGAGGATTTAAAGGATAGTCTGAAAGTATCAGACTATCCCTATCTCTTACCAATTGGTGGAGAACAGGTTGTTCAAATGGGTTTTGACCTCCCTTATTCTGCTGGATTAAGTGTGCAGTATATCAATCAGAAATCTGATTTAATCCTTGATAACCTTATGATTGGATTTAATCATGGTGAAATGTTTGGTTTAGAAGAAATTCTTCAATTCAATGAAGTAACGGCGTCAACAAACGGTATGAACTTCAGACCAGATGTATGGGTACTTCCCTTTTTAAATGTATATGGTATTTTTGCTCGTTCAACCAACCAAACAAATGTTGACTTTGGTGTTTATTTACCTGGAAATTTCAATATATCAGATGGTAATCTTGATTGGAGTTGGGAAAAAGCATTTGACATGCAAACAGAAGCTACCTTTGAAGCTACCACTTTCGGATTTGGCATGACACCAACTGTTGGTGTTGGCGGAGGTTTTTTTGCATTGGATATGAACTGGACATGGTCTGACATTCCTGAACTTGATAAACCTGCCAGCATTTTCGTATTTGGTCCACGTTTGGGTAAATCATTTCATTTTGGTAAACCTGAACAAAACCTATCAGTTTGGGTCGGAGGTTTCAGAGTTAAAATGGGAAGTTCTACTAAAGGATCATTAGAAATATCCGAGCTCTTTCCTGATTGGGATGATAAGATCTCTACAGGACTGGATAAGGTTGAAGAAGGCCAGCAACATGTTAACGACTGGTGGAATGAATTGCCTAGTGGAATACCTGGAGTTGGACAAAACAATCCGGTAAATAAAGCAAAAAAAGCAGCAGCCGATAAAGCTTTTGATATTGCAGGCACCGCCCTTGATGCAGCTTCAAGAGCAGAATCTGTTCAATACAGCCTAGAAAAACGACAGGCCAATATGTGGAATTTTCTTATCGGAAGCCAATATCAATTAAATAAACACTTTATGGTAAGGGCTGAGTTTGGAATCCTGGGAACACGCCAACAATTTATTGGAGGCCTACAATACCGATTTGGTTTATAAAATAGTAATTTAAAAAAATTAATTATAAATATTAAAACTTAACATTATGAACATGCTTAAATCTACCTTCGCAATTATTTTGCTATCAGCTATTTTGGTTAGCTGTGCTCAAACAACAAACAAAAGCAACAATAATAATACTTCTAAAGCAAATGATTTAGAACTATTTAAAAAAAGTGTCAACACTATTCGTCCAAACATCCGGAATATAGAGGATGTTAGTGCCCTTTTATATCTATCTGGTGCAGATTATATTCCAGGACTGGTCAATGATCCTATGAACTGGGAAAGGTATCAGGATAAAGATGTCGTTTTAGCTGCGAATATGGGTGTATATATTGTTGATGGTTTGTATCAGGCGGCTTTCCATGAAAAGAAAAGTGCTTATATGAGTTTTATGGCTGGTAAATCAATTGCAACACATTTGGGTGTCAGTAATATTTTCGAAGAAATGATCATCAAACGATTAAACGAAGGTATTGCACCAGAAGATGCACTGATTGAGCGCTTCAACGAGCTACTTTATAACGCCGAAGTTGTTTTTAATGAAAAAGAAGCCAATCGTTTATTTACTGCATTATTAACAGGTACATATATTGAAAAACAATACCTTTTATTCAGCAGCATCTTCAGCTTACCTGAAGACTTAACTGACGAAGAAAAGTTAATGTTGACATCAAGGTTAATAGTTTCTACGAGCGAGGAGTTGAAGCAATTACCTGAGTTATTAAAGATTATTGACTCATATAAGGTTGAAGATGAAAAGTTGTTTTTATATGATCAACTTGTTGAACTTGAACAATTACGATCTAAACTTAACTTAGGAGGTGCTTTTGAGAAAACTAAGCCTGAGGATTTCTTCAGTAATCCCGAATTAAACTTGATGCACAACAAACTAATTGAGATCAGAGATTTTATGATATCTGCTAAATAATAATATCAATATATAAAGGCAGTAGGTAAAAATCACCTACTGCCTTTATTAAATCCAGACAATGACAAGAAACAAAATGACAAGCATTACATATTATAATTAAAGGATACTTAAAAAACAGCTAACTCATAATAGGCATAACCTTAACGAATCGGTTTGCAAAACCATAAATATTAATATACCTGAATATGCTACCTAAAATAAAAATAAGATATTGGCTTCTTTTTGCAATTATCATAATACACCCTCAAAAAGTTGAATCTCAGGTTTCGCCAAAGGTAATAGGAGAACGTTTCCGAGCATATAAGGATAGTATTCAACATATTGATTACGCATACATTTTACCAATAGGAGGTGATAAAGCAAGGAAAGCAGGGATAGATTTACAAAAGCCTGCAGGGATAATGCTGGGCTTTTTAGGTCAACAACAAGAACTGACAATATCAAACTTGGAAGTTGGCATATGCTACGATTGCGGAATGGCTGAGATAGATGATTTTACCGAGTTTGAATATATAAAAACTTATAATAACGTATACACCTTCAGACCTGATGTATGGTTGTTTCCATTTCTGAATTTATACGTGCAGGCTAGTAAGTTTTATTCCAGAACTAGGGCTAAACTTTCAGTTCCATTTGAAATAGTCATTCCAGAAGTTGAAAAAAATGGATTTGGTGCTGGATTTGGAGGAGTATTAGCCTATGGGTGGGGACCAATTTGGGCTACGAGTAATTTCAACATGGCTTGGTCTAAAGCTCAAGGAATTGATAGACCTACGCAGTCCATTGTTAATTCTATTCGTCTTGGAACATCTTTTCATACCTCAAAACGCAACCGTTCAGGGAGCGTATGGATAGGAGCTAATTATCAAAACTATCTGGGTTCAAACTCAGGAAGCTATGACCTCACTCAATTATTACCTGATGAAAAACCACGATTAGAAGAAATCAAACAGCAATTGGTAGAGTGGCAGAATACAATAAGTGATAAATACGAAGATTATTGCAATAAACCAATTAACAAACCTCAATGTGCAATAATAGATCAAATGATTGATGAATTTAAGAACAGAATAGATGATAAAATTTCTGGCATTTCACCTCCTGAGCTTATTATTAACTATGGATATAAAGTATCACCCAAAAATAATTGGAATATGGTTGTTGGAGCACAGGCTAATATTAGTAAAACATGGCAAGCACGGTTTGAAGGTGGATTTATAGGACGAAAAAGCTTTATGTTTAACCTCAACTATCGCCTTGCCTTTATTAGGAAAAGAGAGCTTGAAATATAAAACATTACCTGAATTACAACTCCTTAATCACTAAAAACACTAAGCTATATTCACCTATTATCCTCAGTATGAATTGGGCCCGTTCTATTATATCAACACTTATTCTATACTCTATATGCAATATTAGCTATGGTCAATTAAAGAAATTAGAATCTCAACTTGACAGAGTAGATTCCATGCTTGTTACTAAGAAAAATGAATCTGCAGTCTTACCTGGTCCGGTATACAACCCCTCACTGGGAGCCGGAATTGCAATATTGCCCATTTCAGTCTATCACCTCAAAGGACAATCAGCAGATACTAAACCCTCATCTACGCAAGGAATATTATTTGCCTCCTTAAACAGGTCCTACGCCATTGGGGTTAAACAGTCGATTTTTCTTAATTCGAATAAATATTGGCTGGAGGGAACACTAAATTATGCTTCGTTAAGACTTGAATATTACGGGATTGGCCAACACTTATCGATAAACGAACCTGCTTGGGTAAGAATGTATGGCATCACTACTGATTTATCTTTGCAAACCAAGATTAATGGCAAGCTTTATGGTGGGATAACGTTTAATTTTAAATCTCTCGAACTGAACGGCGAAGAAGAATCAACAAACAATTGGCTTGAGGCTGATGGCTTTTCTACCAAACGTGAAAACATTGTTATGTCAGGATTAAAACTAAGTTACGACAGCCGTAATCACTTATTTACTCCAACCTCAGGCCTTCTTAGCTCAATGTTTTATAGTAACTCAAATAATTTGATTGGTAGTGAACTAAACTATGTTCTATTTGGTTTTACGTGCAGTAACTATATAAATATTAACAAGTCGAACCCTAACACATTGGCTTGGCAACTCTATTTTCGAGGAAGTTCAGGCGAAGTGCCACTGTATGATTATTCAACACCGGGCAAGAGCAAGGTATTAAGAGGATATATTAGTGGTAAACATCTAGATAAATCCATCCTAACTATTCAATCTGAATATCGTTTTAATATTTATAAAAACTGGGGAGCTGTCGTATTTGCTGGAGCGGGTAAAGTTTTTCCGGATATAGCAGAATTTGATAAAAAAAGTTGGCTGCCAAGTATTGGTACTGGTATCCGCTACCGCCTATTAAAGACACAAAATGTTAATGCTCGCTTGGATTTGGCCTTTGGCAAAAGTGACTTTAATGTCTATTTCGGTATAAGTGAAGTATTTTAAAGAATCATACTATGAGAATAAATACTATCAAATTATTTGTGATCATCATCTTTTTGTCACTTGGTTTTCAAAAAGCGCATTGTCAGAAAATGAAAGAGCTTTTTATTGATAGTGTGGATAATAAACTGGACATCAGCATTTGGCTTTCTAAAGCGCATGGATTCATCCCATTCATGGGCGTAATAACAGAACCTGCAGTAGGTTATGGTGGAAATTTTGGAACACTCTTTATTCACAAAAAACCAGACACATATAAAGGACCCCCTGGCGTTACATACACAGGTGGTTTCTTCACCGAAAATGGTTCATGGGGGGCAGTAGCTGCCCATGTTAATAATTGGAGAAATGATAAAATCCGGTATCTTGGTGTGTTTGGCTACGTTGATGTTAATCTTACCTACTACCCTATAATTGCCAACGAAATTACTGTTCCTCTTGGTTTTTCTTTGAGTGGAGTTCCATTCATACAAAAGATGACTTTCAGGTTAGGAGAGTCAAATTACTTTATTGGTGGAAAGTATTCATTATTTAAGAACGAAACTGTATTTAAGCGTGAAGGCATTATTCCGCCGGTAAAGGAGCGGTACCTTAAAGGAACTGTTGCTGGTTTGGGTATCGTTACAGGTTATGATTCCAGAGATAATATATTTACGCCGAATACTGGTATCAAAACGGAAATTATACTGATGCATAATGATAAGTACCTAGGAAGCGATTACAAATATTCATTTCTTGAAACTTATGGGATATACTATCATCGACTAAACCCAAGATTGGTATCTGGGTATAAGCTTAACTATAGTCTCGTATGGGGTGATGCGCCTTTCTATACCGAACCTTTTGTCAATATGCGAGGCGTACCAGCCATGCGATATCAAGATAAACAAATTTTACAATTGGAGGTTGAGGAACGATGGCACTTAAAGAATCGATGGAGTCTTGTTGGATTTGGAGGAATAGCCAAAGCATACCCTAACATTGATGATTGGCACACTACGGATACAGCCTGGAGCGCTGGTGGAGGCATACGGTACTTACTAGCTAAACTATTTGACATGCATGCTGGTCTGGATATAGCCAGAGGCCCAGAAGAATGGACCTTTTATTTTGTTGTTGGTAGTAGTTGGAGTAGGCAATGATATAAAGAAATTAAGACTATTACCTTCATTACTGAGATGCATCGTTTGCTAAAAATAGAAAGTCTCACTACCTGTTCTCAACGACAGGATCGAACTATCTAGTTATCAAATGAAATCGATTACAAGACTAAAAAAAGCATATGAAATGATTTATCGGTGGTCATTTGTCATTCATATGCTTCTTCTTACAAAATGGCACATTCATCCTTAAGCGTTACAACAGATTATTGAGTTGCCTTCTCAGCAGCGGATTTGAAGGTCGTTTGGCATTGGCATCTATAATTTTACCATCTACATCAAATAGCATAAAGCGCGGAATGGCATCAATCCTGTAATCTTTAGCTACTCGTGTATCAAAGGCATTATCACTTATTAGCTGAACACCACCTAGTCCTTTTTCTTTAACAAAGACTTCCCATTTGCTCTTGTTCTTAGTATTATCCAAAGAGATGCTTACGAAAACAATATTTTTATCATGAAAATCATTTTCGAGTTGAATGAGATGCGGCAGTTCAGATTTACAAGGTCCACACCAAGTTGCCCAAACATCAATATATACATACTTTCCTCTAAAATCACTAAACGACACCGGATGACCATTTATATCGTTATATGTAAATTCATACCCTTGTATACCTGTTTCATTAGATTTAATGCTTACTTCAAATTCATCCACATTTTGTGCTAAATAATCGATTTTAGAAATAGTTGCACGCAATGGCTCCAAATAATCCAGATAGCTTTGAGAATAGACAGGAAAATTCTCTTTATTAAGCTTTCCTAATGCATAATAAGCTTTTAAAGTATCGTTTTCAATATCCATTGTTAAGGCAACATGCTCATCGCCTTCATAAGCAAAGTCGGTATATTGAGCCTTAAAGCTCTGACGACATTTTAAGGCATGCAATCCATTTGGAACATCTAATATCAATGAACTCTTAAATGTTTCACGCATTAATATATCGCTATAAAAGGCTGGTATATCATCCAATGTAGGAGTAGCTCTTCGAGGAGCCAAAGGAAATAACAAAGCCGTACCGTCAATATAGGCATCAATGTATTGATGCATCAACGCATTGAAATAGGTATTATCTGATTTCACCAGTTTATGTTGTTGTTTCATTTTAGGAAGAAACGCTTTATAAAACGGGAAAAATTCCTTATAAGTTATTGAACTTCCCCAATACCATCTATATTCCTTTAATGTATCATTTGAATGATACCAGTGATCTAAAATAATGTTCTCTTCGTCAGGAATATCTTTTTGCACAAAATCATTTTTCCCGTGTATATCCACCTTAAACTCCTGATTCCCCTTTGCATAAATTGGTAATCGACTCCAGCCGTTGTCCACCAGATAAAAGCCTTCTTTATCTGGATTAAAACAGAAACCATATTCATTATTAGCATTCATACAGCTTGATGCCACTTCGGTTTCGTTACCCTGCTCCACCTTTAAAAGTTTTATAACAACATCATCAGCCATCTCACATTTGCCCGATATCGTTACATATTTGCTTTTATTACTGCAGCTAATCAATAATCCTACTGCAATACTCATTATTAATATTTTATTTGCTTTCATTACGATATAGAATCAATTTTTATTTTTACTATCACATTCACTAGTGTCCGGTTTAAAATTGAGTAATCTTTGTAATAGATACATTTACATGAAGTTATAGAATTTTAAAAATTTTGAGACTTGATTTTTTATTTTCGTTCATCACCTTATATGAGCGAAAATGTATACAGGAAAAACAGTATTTGCCCAGCTGATGAAGTTTATACCAGAATATGAATTCCAAAAATGTGTCGACCTATATAAGGGTGACTACCGCGCAAGAAAACTTACTTGCAGGGAACAATTTTTGGTAATGAGCTTTGCTCAGCTTACGCAAAGAGAAAGCCTTCGCGACATTGAGAACTGCCTGATTGCTTTTTCTAATAAGCTGTATCATTCTGGCATCAAAAAACCAGTCCCAAAATCCACACTTGCCGATGCAAATGAGAAAAGAAATTGGCAGATACATGCTGATTTTGCACAAATCCTGATTAAACATGCTCGGCCTCTATATCTTGATGATAACGATTTCAGAGTCGAGATCGACAACATGGTTTATGCGTTTGATAGCTCCACAATTGATCTGTGCTTAAGTCTCTTTCCATGGGCAAAGTTTCATCATGAGAAAGCCGCTGTAAAAATGCATACATTAATGGATGTCAGAGGCTCCATCCCTATATTTATTGATATCACAGAAGGGGCAGTGCATGATGTTAATGCTTTGGATTCTATTCTTGTCGAGCCAGGTTCATATTATATAATTGATAAGGGGTATGTCGATTTTAAACGACTCTACAACTTGATCCATTTAAAACGTGCTTTCTTTGTTACCAGATCCAAGCAGAACATGAAATATCATGTTGAGACATCAGCCCCGATTGATGAAAGCACTGGTCTTATAGGTGATGAAATCATCAGGCTTTCCGGATATAAATCTTCAAAACTTTATCCTGAAACTCTAAGGTTGGTTACCTATGAAGATTATGCTACAAGCGTGGTTTACAGCTTTATGACCAATGACTTTGATTTACCTGCATTGTCGATTGCCGAACTGTACCGAGAAAGATGGAAAATCGAAATTTTCTTCAAGTGGATAAAACAGCGTTTGAGAATCAAAGCATTTTATGGTACCAGTTTTAATGCTGTTGCATGTCAGATCTGGATTGCTATCTGCACCTACTTGCTGATAGCCATTGCTAAGAAAAGACTGGATCTATCTGTAACCTTGTACACTTTTGCCCAGACTCTAGGCCTAACCTTGTTTGAAAAAACCAATATCAAAGAACTTTTCGACAATAAATCATTGTTAAACAATATAGCTAATGAATCCCAATTGTCGATATGGGATTCTTAACCGGACACTAGTGTATCACATTATAGAATTGATAATATCAAATGTTACTATCCGAAGAGTTGGCTATGTTGCTAATTTTATGAATATTAGATACTGAATGCATCACCTATTGATGTAGATAAGTCTATTTATTTCCTCTAATAACAAACCTTCTTAATCGGCATTGTCGTATGAATAAAATTAGCTACTTATAGCCTAATTTTACCTGTTTTTTTTGGTTAATGAACGCTTATAGTCTGTCATAATCTTTATGATATCGTTAGTTTGTACTTGAAAAAGAGAAGAAGATAAAAAAGAATATTTTCTTTGGATAAAAGCTCCATCTGCTGCGTTAACTTTACCGTGTAATTAGGAAGAATCTATCACAGATATTAAGGACAGC
>NZ_JBNGPA010000050.1:0-30681 GCF_050589845.1 Carboxylicivirga agarovorans
TATCTGTGATAGATTCTTCCTAATTACACGGTAAAGTTAACGCAGCAGATGGAGCTTTTATCCAAAGAAAATATTCTTTTTTATCTTCTTCTCTTTTTCAAGTACAAACTAACGATTACACGGATTACACGAATTATACCTCCGGAATATTTTACCAAGCTGTAAATAACGGGCTGAAGGCCCACATCATCATAACCTGGGGTAAAGCGCAGCGACACCCCAGGACTAGTTATCCCCATCGACCCGCTGCAACCGTGAATATGTTAATGCAGGAATTAGTTTGCAGCGGAATAGGTAGTTGTATAGTTAAGGGATACGATGTTTATTGGCAGCTTCAAATGATTCATCCACAAATTTGCACAAATTGTATTCCTGCGGAATGGATTTACAGCTTGTAATAAAATAACCTCGGAATAATTAAGATCGGAATAATTATTTCAGCAAAACCGGGAATCATTTCACCAATACACATCACTTACACGGATTATTCCTCCGGAATAGTTTACCAAGCTGTAAATAACGGACTGAAGGCCCACATCATCATAACCTGGGGGAAAGCGTAGCGACGCCCCAGGACCAGTCATCCCCATCATCCCGCTGCAACCCCGAATTTGTTAATGCGGGAATTTGTTTGCAGCGGAACAGGTACTTATTTGTGAAGGGCTATCCTATCAAAAGCGATGTTAACAACTCACGCCGTCGCGGATCGTGCCTTTAAAATACGCTAATTATACATCCCTAAACCTGTTATCAAATAATTATGAACTTATAGAAAAAATCCAATTAACACCCTCTCCCATCTCTATAATACTTAAGCTATTCCACAATTATCAGCATCTCCATTGCTTTAATAGCCCTGCAAGCCCTGCGCCTGTTAACTTTTTTTATTAAATTCGCATGTATTTTTATAAAGAGGTTTTGGACAAAAATTCGTTTTCGAAAAAGATTACACCCCCTAATAAATCATACCGTTATCCTGGTTATACCGGCAATGGGCTGACGACCAGCCTTAAGGATTTATACAGGTTAGTATTGCATTGTATCTCCCAATTTGCGTCATATTTTACACCAACAGCATTGCAGACAGATCGTTATGGCAATAGCAAGAGTATCAGGTGCTGTGTTGTGACTGTAAATACCAATAAAAATCACCGTTTTTAGGGTAACCTATCCCCTTTTTCGGTGTATACATGCATTAGATATCGCCAATATCTCACAAATACACCCAGACTGGATTTAAGTTGATGATTATCAACCTCTTTATCCCTGTTTATCGGAATTAACGCACTCACACTTTGTGACTGAGGAGGCGAAGCTATGGGTATTACAGAGGTGATATTTCTCGCAAAGTCGCAAAGGTTTTGCGCTAAGAACGCTAATGATCAGTTTTAGATCACTTCGATTAAAGACAAAAGAAAACATGACTAATAATCAAAACACTTTCAGTCAGTTTCTTAATTTGCGATAATTCGCACCCATTAGAATAATTCGCATATAATTAGATCAATTCGCAAATATTAGAATAATATAAATGAAGAATTTTGCATTAGTTGGAGCAGCTGGATACATAGCTCCAAGACATATGAAAGCCATTAAAGAAACCGACAATAAGCTGGTTGCAGCCTACGATCCTTATGATGGTGTGGGTATTATGGATAGTTTCTTTCCCAATGCAGATTTCTTTGTGGAGTTTGAGCGTTTCGACCGCCATATTGAGAAGCTAAAACGTAACAATACCCCCCTGGATTTTGTATCGGTGTGTTCACCCAATTACCTGCACGATTCACACATACGCTTTGGCCTTCGCCGCGACGCTGATGTGATATGTGAAAAACCAATCGTTTTAAACCCCTGGAATATTGATGCCCTGGAGGATGTGGAAAAAGAATCAAAGGGTAATATCTATACCATCTTACAACTGCGCCACCACCCCAGCATTATGGCGCTTAAAAAGAAAGTGGAGGAAGGTGATCCTGATAAGATTTACGATATAGACCTCTCCTACCTTACCTCGCGTGGCCACTGGTATTATACCTCCTGGAAAGGTGATGTAAGCAAATCGGGTGGTATCGCTACCAATATAGGGGTGCATTTTTACGATATGCTGACCTGGGTCTTTGGACCGCTTAAAAGCAATATGGTACATATCCATACCCACGATCGCGCCGCCGGATACCTGGAACTTGAGAAAGCTCGTGTGCGCTGGTTCCTGTCCATTAACTACGACACCATACCTGAGACTATTAAAGCCAAAGGCATGCGCACCTATCGCTCCATAACCATCGACGGTGAGGAGATCGAATTCAGCGGTGGCTTTACCGATCTGCATACGGTCAGTTACCAGCATATATTGCAAGGCACCGGCTATCGTATTGGAGATACGCGCCAGGCCATTGAAATTGTACACGATATCCGCAATAAAGAGGTTATTGGTCTGGTTGGCGATTATCACCCACTGGCAAAAGGTGAGTTGGCAAAACATCCGTTTGAGAGGGAATAGAGATAAGACCCCGATAGCAATCTGGGGAGTTGTGAGAAGTGAGAGGTGAGATTGGACCACTTCGTTTATAGATAAAGACGTAAGAACTAAGATAAAAGAGATACACCAATTTAATAATTCGCACATAACATGAAAGGAATCATATTAGCCGGTGGATCGGGCACGCGCCTCCACCCCATCACCTTAGCGACATCCAAGCAGCTACTGCCTGTTTTTGATAAGCCAATGATTTACTATCCGTTGTCGGTATTGATGTTGGCTGGCATACGCGATATATTGATTATCACCACTCCTGAAGACCAGGCTGGTTTTAAACGCCTGCTTGGTGATGGTGCACAATGGGGTATCCGCCTCGATTATGTGGTTCAGCCTTCTCCCGATGGACTGGCACAGGCCTTTATTTTGGGAGAAGAATTCATTGGCGATGATGATGTGTGCCTCGTATTGGGTGATAATATTTTCTATGGTCACGGGTTTACTGACTTATTAAAGAATGCTGTGACAACGGTAAAAGAGCAAAACAAGGCTGCGGTGTTTGGCTATTGGGTCAAAGACCCGGAACGTTACGGGGTATGTACTTTTGACGACGAAGGTAATGTTACAAGCATTGAAGAAAAGCCTGAACAACCCAAATCTAATTATGCGGTAGTTGGTCTCTATTTCTACCCCAATGATGTGATTCAGGTGGCTAAAACCATAAAACCAAGTCACAGGGGTGAACTGGAAATTACTACCGTTAATCAGCAATACCTGGAAGAAGATCGATTAAAAGTGGAGCTGATGGGCCGAGGATTTGCCTGGCTAGATACAGGTACGCATGAATCCTTGTTGGAGGCCAGCCATTTTGTTGAAACACTGGAAAAACGAATAGGATTAAAAGTAGCTTGTCCTGAAGAAATTGCCTACAATCAAAAGTGGATATCCAAAGAAGCCCTGATACAACAAGGTGAACAATTAAGTAAGAACCAATATGGGCAGTATTTATTAGCCTTGGCAGAGCGATAAAAACAGAAGCTTTTTTGGGAAGCGCTATCGCACGACTCCGATCGTGTGGGCGACGTTTTTAAGTAAAAGTAAAGATGAGATATAAGTCTTGAGAAAGTTTCACGCTAATTACGCAAAAACCAACAAAAGAAGTTAGTTTCAATTAGTGCCCTTTGTGGGCAAAATAATTTACGAGTTGAAATAATACATGGAGTTTATACAAACTGAAATAGAAGGGTTAACCATAATTAAACCTCAAATATTTGGTGATAATCGCGGTTATTTCCTCGAAGCTTATAATCATGATAAGTTTAAACAGCACATTGGCGATGTGAATTTTATTCAGGTAAACGAATCAAAATCATCCTATGGTGTATTACGTGGTTTGCACTTTCAAAGACCGCCATATACACAAGCAAAACTGGTACGATGCATTGAAGGTAAGGTATTGGATGTGGCAGTTGATTTGCGAAAAGACTCACCAACTTACGGACAGCACCAAAGCTTTGAATTATCAGGTGACAATAAGTACCAATTATTTGTACCGAAGGGCTTTGCTCATGGTTTTATTGTATTAAGTGAAACGGCTATTTTTAGTTATATGGTGGATAACCAATATGCACCTGATTACGATAGTGGTATTGCCTGGAATGATAAAGACATAGAGATTGACTGGAAATTATCTTATGAAGAAATTGTATTGTCTGAAAAAGATAAAGTTTTAAAGTCTTTAAAAGAAACTAAAATACCAAAGTTTTAAAGATCGAAAAGATAATCAAATAACTACCACTAAGATGATAAAGCTATCTGTTGTAGTGCCGCTATACAAGTGTGCTCCTTTTATCCTGGAGATGACCGAACGATTAGTAGAATCATTGTCTTCAATTAGCAAAGACTTTGAAATAATCTATGTCAATGATAATAGTCCATTACATGATTGGGTTTTAGTAGAAGAGGCATCTAATAAAGATAAGCGAATTAAAGGCATCAACCTGTCTCGTAACTTTGGCCAACATTATGCCATTACAGCAGGTTTGGAACACGCAAGTGGGAATTGGATTGTGGTGATGGATGGCGACTTGCAAGATCAACCGGAAGAAATCATTAATCTATATAATAAGGCTATAAAGGGCTATGATATTGTTTATGCTAAACGAAAAGACAGGAAAGATTCTTTTTTTAAAAGAATGGGTTCTAAACTGTTTTATAAAATGTTAGCATACCTAACAGATACAGAGCAGAATGCTGAAATAGCTAATTTTGGTATTTATTCCAAAAAAGTAATTGAGGCTATACTTAATATGCAGGATTACACCCGTTACTTCCCCACTATGGTCAAATGGGTTGGTTTTACATCTGCCGAACTAATAGTTTCCCATAGTGAAAGAGAAGAAGGGAAAAGTGGTTACACTTTAAAAGGATTATTAAAGTTGGCTCTTGATACAATCTTATCTTTCTCTGATAAACCCTTACGATTAACCGTTAAATTGGGTATAATTATTTCATGTCTGGCATTTATCTTTGCACTATTTATATTATATCGCAGTTTAACGCATCAAATTAGTGTGAGTGGTTATAGTAGTTTAATCATCTCTATTTGGTTCTTATCTGGTATTATTATTACCATTTTAGGTATAGTTGGTTTGTACATTGGACGGATGTTTGATCAGGTAAAGAATCGACCAACTTACATTGTTAAAGACAGTTTAAACCTGGGTAATAATGATTGAAATTCAGCACTTAGGTTGGGATAGTGATTTCTTTAACTTCAAGATCGGAAAGGTCGATATTGATGCTCTTTCTAAAGAGGAAATTGCAAAGGTTAAAGAAGAGCAATACAAACAAAACTATGACCTTTTGTACCTGATGACCATTGACAAGAGAAGAGCATCCAATTTAGAAGATGCAATAACCGGTGTAGTGTTAATGGATGAAAAAGTTACCTTTTCAAAGAAAATTAATAAGGAAACTGTTTACGTAAATAATAGGAACATTTCAGAATACAAAGGATGTGCATGTTCGGAACTATTAGAGTTAGTTTATCTAAGTGGTCATGAAAGTCGCTTTAAAAAGGATGCAGAACTAGCACCATATTTTGAAAAGATGTACAAAACCTGGATTGATAATTCCATCAGCGGACAATTAGCTGATACAGTCCTCGTGCATGGTAACAATCAAAATATCAATGGATTTGTAAGTCTTAAGAAAGAAGAACTTACTGGTAATATTGGTTTAATTGCAACAGCAAAAAAACAACATGGTAAAGGTATAGGCAGGCAGTTAATGCATGCCGCCGAAAATTGGTACATGAGGAATAAAATTACCAAGGCCACCGTTGTAACTCAGCTATCGAATACACACGCATGTTCTTTTTATAAAAAGAATGGATACTCAATTAAAGAAATACAATATATCTACCACCTATGGAACAAATGATACCATTTAACAAACCTTATATTACAGGCAAGGAAGCTCATTATCTATATAAAGCCGTTGAATCAGGTCATTTAAGTGGTAATGGTCAATTTACAAAAAGATGTCAGGCTTATTTTGAAGAGCGGTGGGGCTTCAAAAAAACATTACTGACAACAAGTTGCACCGATGCCCTTGAGATGTGTGCCATGTTAATCAATATCCAACCCGGAGATGAAGTCATTGTTCCATCATATACTTTTGTAAGTACTGCTTTGGCTTTTGCCCGACAAGGTGCTCATATTGTGTTTGCAGATAGTCGAACTGACCATCCTGGCATTGATGAGAGTATACTGGAGGCATTAATAACAACTAAAACTAAAGCCATTGTACCTGTTCATTATGCGGGAATTGCATGTGATATGGATAAAATAATGGATATTGCCGATCGACATAATCTTTTTGTTATTGAAGACGCTGCTCAGGCAATTGATAGTTACTATAGGGATAAACCATTGGGTAGTATTGGACACTTGGGAACATTTTCATTTCATGAAACCAAGAATATCCAATGTGGCGAAGGAGGATTACTTGCTATTAATGATGAACGTTTTGTTCAACGGGCCGAAATTATATGGGAAAAAGGAACAAACAGGGCGGAATTCTTTAGGGGTGAGATCAATAAATACGGATGGGTAGATACTGGTAGCAGTTTTTTGCCTAGTGAACTTAATGCGTCATTTTTATTTGCTCAACTAGAGGAATTGGATAACATCCAAAATAGAAGAAAAGAAATCTGGCAAAACTATTATGATGGTCTTAAAGAGTGGGCAAGAAAAAATAAGGTTGAATTACCAGTTGTACCAGACCATGCCACCAACAATGGACATATGTTTTATATGATATGTCCATCAAACAAATTTCGAACACTATTAATTGATTATCTTAAAAAGCAGAATATAAATCCTGTATTTCACTATCTAAGCCTACATAAAAGTGATTATTATACTCATAAATACAAAGGAAACGTCCTTATAAATTCTGATATGTATTCTGAAACCCTAGTTAGACTGCCTTTCTATTATGATTTACATAGACAGGAAGCAATTATTGATGATATAAAAAGTTTTAGCATTACATCGTTTTAAGTTTAATTAATACACTTCTAATAATTGACTTCACTAAAAAAACAAAGTACTAAAGCTCTTGTATGGGACTTTACCGGCAAAATAGCTGGTCAATCGGTTGGCTTTATTATATCTATCTTTTTAGCGCGACTTTTAGTGCCTGAAGATTTCGGATTATTAGCAATGGTCAACGTAGTAATTGCTTTAGCAGCTACCTTAATTGATATGGGCTTAGGGACTGCTCTTATTCAACGTAAAGAATTATCAGATGCACATTACGGTTCCGTATTTTTTTTCAACATAGGAGTTGGCATATTATTAACAATTGTACTTTTTATTGCCGCACCACTTGTGGGGTATTTTTATAAAAATGCAGATCTTACATCAATATCCAGAGCTATGTCATTTGTATTTATCTTAAGCTCTATTGGAAATGTGATTCGAATTAAATTAAGAAAAGAGCTTGAATATGAAATACCGACTAAAGGTGCTTTAATCGGTGCAGCAATAAGTGGTACTGTTGGAATTGTTATGGCCTTTAAAGGTTTTGGAGTTTGGAGCTTGGTAATACAAAGCCTGCTTAATCCTATTATTGCTAATACCTATTTATTTTACAGAGTACGGTGGCGGCCGAAACTAATCTTTAGCTGGATTGCCATTAAAGAGCTTTGGGGCTTTGGTTTTAGGATGTTTATATCAGGTATACTTGATACTATATTTGTAAATATAGACTCATTAATCATCGGAAAGCTTTTTAATGCGGCAACGCTTGGTTATTATTTTAGGGCCCGCTCGTTAAATAATTATGTAGTTAATTACTCTTCAGGCAGTTTAATGAGTGTTTTATATCCTACTTTAAGTAAAGTTCAGGATGATAAGAGGAAGTTTAAAAGTGTGGTATATAAAGGTTACCATTTGATTAATCTTTTAGCATTTTTTTTAACAGGACTATTTTTTGTTATTGGTGATCACTTGATTCTATTTCTTTTTGGAGAAAAATGGCTTGACTCGATCCCTCTTTTTCGATTAATCATTTTAACTGCGTATGGATTTCCATTGAGTACAATGTTAGTTAATATTCTATCCGCCAATGGGAATTCAAAAGCATTTCTTCGTTTAGAAATATTCAAAAAGATTGTTTTTGGTGCTGCTCTCTGTTTTGGTTTCATATGGGGTATTCAAGGTTACTTGATCGCAAATATTGTTGCCTGGTTAATCGCAATTTGGTTGAATATTATATTTGCTAGTAAAGAAATGAAAATCGGACAATGGTGGTTCTTTAAGATATCAGGATTATATTTTTTTTTAGCTTTATCGTTGGCCTTAAGCATAAAACACTTTTTAAGTAATATCGATATTCATCATTTAGTTGGTATAGTTGTAGGTGCAATAATATACTCCTTTATTTTTATTCTAATTATTGGCATAAGCAAAATTGAGGGAGGTATACTTATTTGGGATGAACTAAAAAAACTTGATATAAAAAGGAAAATAAATAAATGTCTAGAGAAAAGTTAAGGCTATTATGCCATGATCTTTAATAAAAAGTAATATGATACAGGTAACCTCCCCATTTCTTCCTCCAAAAGAAGAATATCTAAAATACATTGATAAGATTTACCACAAAAAATGGCTGACCAACATGGGGCCATTATCAAGTGAGTTAGAACTTAAGTTAAAAGACTACCTGGGCGTAGAACATTTACTTTTTTTAAACAACGGTACTTTAGCCTTGCAAATTTCAATTAAGGCCTTAAAACTAGAAGGGGAAATAATTACAACGCCTTTTTCCTTTATTGCCACAACAACTTCTATAATGTGGGAAAATTGTCAACCTGTTTTCGCAGATATTGATCCTGAAACATTAAATATTAATCCAGAAAAAATAGAAGAAGCCATTACTTCAAAAACGACAGGTATTTTGGCAACACATGTATTCGGAAATCCATGCGATATTTCGGCTATTGAAAAAATTGCCCAAAAACATAACTTAAAAGTTATTTATGATGCAGCCCATTGCTTTGGAGTAAATTATAAAGAGAAATCCGTTTTAGAATATGGAGATATAAGTACAGTTAGTTTCCATGCTACCAAATTATTTCATACTGTTGAAGGCGGTGCTGTGATATCAAAATCACCTGAACTTATTTATCGCTTATCTAAGCTTCGTAACTTTGGTTTTAAAACATCTGAATCCTTCGATGGAATTGGCATCAATGGTAAAAATTCTGAGTTTCATGCTGCTATGGGACTTTGTAATTTGAAATATGCAGATGAAATAATTGCCAAACGTAAAGTGCAGTGTGGTATTTACAAAAGACTACTGTCCAATAAGGGTGTTGCTTTTCAAAAAATAAATGATGCCTCTGATTACAATTACTCTTACTTCCCTGTAATATTTGAGAGTGAAGAAATTCTATTAAAAGTAAAAAAAGAACTGGAAAACAACTGGATATATGCAAGAAGGTACTTTTTTCCCTCCCTTTCTGATTTAGAATATATAGTTAAACAAGGTACACCCGTATCAGACAATATATCCAAGAGAATTCTTTGCCTGCCTCTTTATCATGAACTGGAAAAGGAGGAAATTGAATTGATTTGCAGAATTATCATTAGATACATAAAATACTAATATGGCTTTTTTATCTGAAAGAGAACTCAAGAATCTGGGATTAAAATCATATGGAAATAATGTTTTAATCTCTGATAAAGCATCAATATATAGTCCAGAACTGATTAGTATTGGTTCTAATGTGCGTATTGATGACTTTTGCATTTTATCGGGTAATATTCATTTAGGAAATTATATTCATATTGCAGCATATTCTGCTATGTATGGCAAATTTGGTATTGTAATGGAAGATTATACTGGTCTATCTCCAAGATGTACAGTTTTTAGTGCTACAGATGATTTTTCTGGTGACTATTTAATTAGTCCAATGGTGCCAGATGAGTTTACTAACGTTCATGGAGGCCTCGTAACTATCAGGCAATTTTCACAAATTGGTGCTAATTCAGTTATTTTACCTGACTTAACAATTAACGAAGGAGTAGCAGTAGGCGCTATGAGTTTAGTGAAAAAAAATCTGGAGGAATGGGGCATTTATGCTGGTTGCCCTGTTAAAAAAATATGTAGTCGATCAAAAAAAGTTTTAGGTCTCTTTAAAAAGATAAAAAATTAAGAAAAAGTGGGACATTATACAGATTATAAACGCCACACTATATATGCCGCTTTACTATATAGAAAAGCAGATTGATTGGTTCTATAGCCTTTGATTGAAATGTTCTGAAGTATATGAAAAATATAACTTAAAACATATTCGCTTTCATCCTTAAATGTAAATAACTAAAGATGTATACTAAGCTTATTTGTAAAATCCAAGAACATTCCTTATATCTTCAAAATACTTTATATTTTATTTATACAATCATACTTGTTATTTTCTTTGTATATACACTTAATAAGGGTATGTTTTGGGGGGATGAAGCTTGGCATCAGTTACACCTACTTGATAATATAGAAAGTGCATCAGTTTCACAGTGGTATAAGGTATTTGGTTTTCTAAATTTTAACGACATTGTTCTTAATAGGCACCTGATATTCTTTTTAAATATTACCTCTTCAATCATTTTTGTCTTTGGTTGTGGTCAATTTATAGGTAATAAGAAAAAAATAGATCTGATACTAATAGGAGTTTTAACCGCTATTATTTTTAAATTACCATTACAGGTGTCTCCTTGTTGGGATTATTACAACATAATACTCACAAATATTATTGGTGGTCTAACATTCTTTTCGTTATCATCAACAAAAAAATCATATCAGAATACAATTTGGACGTTTATTGGCTTTTTGCTTCTAACTATTCCATTTATAAAAATCACATCATCTCCTTTAATATTTATTGTAACTGGCATAATATACTATAAGCATAAGAATGACAAGAGCAATTATAGATCAATATTTTATATCACGCTAGGCGCTATTACATTTGTAACCATATTATTTGCAATACATCCGTTTTCATATTTTATTAATCAATTAAAAGTCTCTAGTTTATTTATTAAATATGATACAAATCATGGAGTTGGAGAAATTATAAAATGGTGCATATCAACAATTAAATACTTCTTCTTTGAAATTTTTCCTTTATCCATACTTCTATGGATTTCATTTAAATATTACAAAAAGTATTTGTACCTGTATTGGATCACAGCAGCTGTAATATTTGCTCAGTTTGCTTTTAATATTCTAGAAGCGCCAAGTTCTTTTTTTCCAATTAAAGTTATTTATATCATTGCAGGAGCATTGATTATAGACCGATTATATTTAAAAGATTTCAAAACTTCTATTATTATTGCATTTGCAATGTCCATTCCAATTCTCTTAACTATTGGAACCGATCATTCTTTTGCAAGTATTGCTTCTGTTTTTAGTTCACCACTTATTGCAGTTGTATTAATTATCCAAAAGAATAAAAGATACTTCCATTTCAACTTCTTAACACATCAAGTATTTGTCACGGTAATTTTTATATTATTTTATTACAATTTTAATAAGAATAATCTTGCTGGCTATAATTTTGCAGAACAAACTGTAATTGCAAATAATAGTTGTGGTAAATATTTATATATTGATTTAAAGAAATACCAAAAACTACGAGAGTTAGAGAATATTATTCCGCAAGGTAATCACGTAATTGTAAGTAATCCAAACCTATGGGGATACGTTTATTTACAAAATTTAAAACCACTAATTTTATTTTTTAGATATAATCAAGAAGCCATAAATGAATATTTATCAATTAAAAAAAATACAATTAACAGTTTTTATTTAATCTCAGAAAAAGGAGAATTTTCTAATGAGATGCGATATGAAATAGATTCATTTGATATCAAGAGAATAGAGACTGAACATTTTATAGTATATTACTATTATTAAGCAAGGCTATTTCTATTGTAAAAATGAATTAACCTTTTATAATATTTAATAAATCATAGTAAGTGTATCCAGAAAAAAATGTGTAATAAAATTAATTTTATTCATATACTAATTGTCATAAATATCATAATGCCAATGTTATGATATTAATTCATTTAACTCTATATTAAGATAACTCAAATGTATATTAATAAATTAGTTAGCATAGTACTCCTTTGTTACAAAAATGCAGAGTTTATTGACGAAGCTATTGAGAGTATTCTAAATCAAACCTATCAAAATTTCGAAGTAATTATAGCTGATGATGCTTCAAATGATGGAAGCGAAGAAATAATATCTAAATGGGTAAAAAAAGACAATCGGATTATTCCCCTGATACAACCCGTAAATATAGGAATGTCAGGAAATCAAAATGCAGGGTTTAATAAAGTACGAGGAGAATTTATCGTTCCCATGTCTGGTGATGATATATTGTTACCCAATAAATTGGAAAAGCAAGTTATATACCTTCAAGAGCATCCTGAGTGTGGTTTGGTATTATCAAAAACCCAGGCTTTTGATAGTGATACCAAGGAAATTTTATGGGAGATGACTCCTTGTCAGAGTCCTGAAGAATGGTTTTTTAGAACGGATTGGTTTTTTGCATTTCCTCAATGGTATGGATCACATAACAATACTACAACAATGGGACGATCATCCTATTATTTACAGTGTAGATATGATACAAGACTAAAATATAAAGGTGAAGTTTTACATGCTATGGAAAATTATGCCAAATCACCTAATGTAAAATGGCATGGCATGAACGAGGTACTATCTAAATACCGGATACATAATCAGTCTGCTACACATACTAATTCTCTAACAGACTTGATTAATGAGGAATCATGGATAATTCATGGTATCATAAATGTTCGATACCCACAATTGCATAGAAAAGCAAAAAACTCTTTGCAATTTCGGTTGTTTAATCAGTATATTTTTGATCATAAGCAAAAAAACTCTTTAAATTGTCTTTACCGGGAGCTTGGAATATATAAGTTCATCTACGCCCTTTTGATAAAAGGTTTAACACGACTAAATCTTAGAGGTATTATTTCTAAACCAGCCAGATATTTAAGAACTAAACAACTATACAAGAAGTATGAACATATCAGATAAAACCATCCTTATAACCGGAGGTACAGGCTCATTTGGTAATCGTGTTGCCAACTATTTAGAAAAGCAAAATCCCAAAAATATAATTATTTATAGCAGGGATGAAAAGAAACAATACGAAATGCAAAAGGCTCATCCTGACTATAGATATATCATAGGTGATGTAAGAGATGACATACGTATTAACCAGGCAATGAAGGGTGTTGATTACGTCTTTCATGCAGCAGCTCTTAAACATGTTCCTGCCTGTGAGAATTACCCCTTTGAAGCCGTAAAAACAAATATATTAGGCCCTGAAAATGTATGTCGGGCTGCCATTGCTAATAATGTTGAAGCGGTTGTTGCCTTGAGTACAGACAAAGCCGTAAAACCGGTCAATGCAATGGGCATTTCCAAATCAATGATGGAGAAAATTGTTGGTTCTCAAAATCAATATAATATAGATACGCGCTTCGCATGCGTACGCTATGGCAATGTAATGGGATCGCGAGGCTCCGTTATACCTTTATTTAAGAAATTGATTCAGGAAGGTAAACCGTTAACATTAACAGTCCCTGAAATGACTCGTTTTATGATGACCCTGGACGAAAGCGTTGAATTGGTATTACATGCTTTGACTAATGCCAAAGGTGGAGAAGTATTTGTTAAAAAGGCACCTGCTGCAACTGTTGAATTTTTAGCAGAGACCATGCTAAAGAAATACGGCGATGGTGATTTGTCAAGAATAGAGGTGGTTGGTATTCGACCAGGAGAAAAGATGGATGAAGTTTTGGTTAACGAGTATGAAATTCGACGCGCTAAAGAAGAAGAAAAATTCTTCACCGTCTATCCGGAATACAAATCCTTTGATATAAATGAAACCTATCCATTGGGTTATGAATATCATTCTGCCAATACACATCGCATAAAGGACTATCAGGAGTTATCCAACTTATTGGATCGAATGGGCGATACAGAATTTTACACCTAATTTTTTCAAATGAAGAATAAAAGAGAAATTATTATTCTAGGCCATAAGGGAATGCTTGGGCAAATGGCAGTCAGCCACTTTACCCAGCAAGGATATAGGGTAATTACCATTAAAAATCGATTTGAACCTGAAACTAGACTGGCATTTTTTGAAGAGCTAAAACAATATCCTTATGCCATTGTGATTAACGCTATAGGAAAAATAAAGCAAAAAACAGAGGATACCTCTCCCCTGCTTTGGTCCAATGCAATTTTACCACTTGAATTGTCCAGGTCTTTATTACCAACACAGACATTAATACATGCCAGTACAGACTGCTTATTTAGTGGTGATACAAATCAACCATATAAGAAGGATGCGAACCAGGATGCCATCGATGATTATGGATGGAGTAAACAGTTAGGTGAGCAGGTTCTCTTAAACAGATCAAATACCTTAATTGCAAGGGTTTCAATTATAGGTACAGATAATGCTGCAAATCCTAAGGGCTTACTAGGTTGGTTTTTGTCTCAGCCTGGACAGGCCAAGCTAAAAGGATACTCTAATCACCTTTGGAATGGTATTACGACTTTAGAATGGTGTAAACAAGTCGAAAAGCTATGGCAAAATATAAATAGCAAAACACCATGTAAACTTGTCCAATTAGGCACAAAAGAATTTTATACAAAATTAGAGTTATTAAAGCTGTTTCAAGTTGTTTTTGAAACCAGCTATATCATTGAACCATTTCAAGCTCAAAAGGCCATAGATAGACGATTAGAGCCACAATTATTCTGCCCCAAATTAATACTTCAACTTAAAGAACTAAAGGAAATAACTAAACATGCCTGATTGCACAGTTATCATTTTAACCTATAAGGGTAAACATCATTTAGAACATTTATTGCCTACAGTAAAAGATGCCATAGAAGTTACTTCTGAATATGACATTGACGTTTTAATAGTTGATAATGGTCGGGATGAAGCAACTAAAAATTTTGTAATAAAAAATTACCCTAGCTATCAATACATATTCTCTCCTGTCAATGATTATCTTTTTTCATTAAACTCATACATAAAAAGGATAAAATCCGAATTTGTATTAATCCTTAATGATGATTTAAAGTTAACAAGTAGTGTTTTTAAAGAATCTATACCTCTACTTAAGCAGGACGATCAACTTTTTGCTGTTACAGCAAAAATATATAACTGGGATGGAGTTGGGGTGCAAAATGGAGTCAGGCAACTTAAATTAAAAAAAGGGTGGGTAGAAAGTTTCTGGATATTTGAAGACATTAGTGATGTTCGGTATACATTTTATGCTTCTGGTGGTGCTGGTTTATTTAGAGTTAAGTATTTTAATGATCTAAATGGATTTGATGATATATTCCGACCTGCTTATATTGAAGAGGTCGATTTAAGTCATAGGGCATGGCACAGAGGTTGGAGAACTATATATAATCCAAAGTTTAAGGTTTTTCATCGTGATGCAGGTACGATTAGTACACAGTTTAAGTCCTCTGAAGTTGCTCAAATGTTTTATAGAAACTTCTTCTTATGGCAATTTAAATCTATGAATTCTGGAGTTTTTTGGATTCAATTTTTAATAAAACTTCCATTTAGATATATCTATTGGTTATTAAAAAGTAAGAATCTCGCTATTGGATTTAACAAAGCTTTAGGTTCATTACATCTAATTAATAAGAACAAAAAGAGAGTGAAAACAATTTCAGATTGTGAGATAATCAATTACATTAACACACCATACAAAACAAAATAATTTGAAAGTTCTTACGATAGTAGTAACATATAACGGTCAAAAATGGATTGATAAATGCTTTGAAAGTCTTCTAAAGTCAAAAGTTAAAACAGACATTTTTGTTATTGATAACAAGTCTTCTGACCGAACAGTTCAGTTGATTAAAGAAAGTTTTCCTTCAGTATCGATTATTGAATCGAATAAAAACCTTGGATTTGGAAAAGCAAATAATTTAGGACTGAAAAAAGCTATAACAGAAGATTATGACTATGTTTTTTTACTCAATCAAGATGCATGGATAGAAGAAAATACAATAATTAGTTTAATAGAAATTCATAAAAGAAATATTGAATACGGTATTTTGGCTCCATTACAACTTAATGGGGACAATTCTATTGTTGATGCAATGTTTTATGAATATTCCGTAGTTCCATGTAGACAATTGGTAACGGACTTACTTATAAATAATAAAAAATCGAAAGAAATCTACGATACCGTTTTTTTAAATGCAGCATGTTGGCTTTTGCCAATGAAAACGATAAAAGCAGTTGGTGGCTTTGATCCTATGTTTCCGCATTACGGTGAAGATAATGACTATACTTCAAGAGTTAAATTAAATAATTTAAAAATAGGACTTTGTCCTGATATTGTTGTATCACATGATCGAGAGCATAGAAAAAAGTCAATTAATTTCAAAAAAGATACAAACTATGCATATATAACTTATTTAGGTCTACTTAAAAATCATGAAATGCCTTTATATGGAAAATCCTATTATTTAAAGTTATTGTTACTTAACTATTTAAATTCACTTTTTGGCAATAACAAATACCACTATAAGGTACAAACCAAAGCGCTTTCAATATTACTAAAGAATTATAATCAGGCTATTAGTCATCGAGAGAAAGAAAAATCCCTAATACCAATGTACCTATAATAAGCGATTACTCAACCATATTCTTCCGAATGCAAATTCAAATGATTTAGCAAATATTATGCGATGAAGACATTGAGAATAGTAATAATATTGATATTCATAAGAAAATGATTCAAGGATTTGATTTCACATATCAATATAACGATATATCAATAATAGTCTTGACATAATAAATCAATAACTCGAAAAATCTACTAGGTTAGTTATGCACATTATAGCAATTGAATATGAACCCTCGACCAAAAGAGGTGGTCAGGAAAGAAGTTACTATGATATACTTGTTGGTCTTAAGAAAAAAGGACATTCAATAACATTGGCATATGTAAAGAATGGTGATTTAATTGATAAATACAAAGAACACGGAATAGCTGTTATTCAAATACCATCGATTAATATATTTAATAAGCTTAGTCTTAGAGAGTGGATTAATTTCTTAAACTCACTTTTCCTAATTAAAAATGTAAAAGGAGCTACTATTTACATCAATCAGATAATGGATCTCCCATTGGCTGCAGTATTGAAGAAAATAAAAGGTGCAAAAAAATTAGTTTGTCATTTACGCCTACCTCCTTTGTCGGGTAATCTTTCAAAAAAAAGAAACCAAATAAGCTTGTTACTTCCTTGTGTTGATCAATTTGTTGTGGCTAATAAAAATATGTTTGAAGCGCATACGCAAATGGGTATTCCAAAAGATAAAACTTTGATTATTCCTAACGGGTTTTCCTTTGATTTTTCATTCCCTCAAAAAGAAATAGCACATAAAAAGTTAAAGCTAGTATATCTTGGACGTATGGACAAAGGTAAAGGAATATTGGAATTAATTGAGTCCATGCCTCTTATTATAAGAAAATGGCCAAATACAACTTTGTCAATTGCAGGCAGCCCAATGAATAGGGACCAAGAATGTTATCAAGTAAATTGTGAAGAGGCAGTTAAAAAACTATCGTTAGATAATTCCGTCAGATTTGTCGGTCATCAAGAAAATCCTATTGACTTTCTGAGGAATTATGATATTACTATTTTTCCAAGTACTTGGGATGAACCGTTTGGAAGAGTACTTGTTGAAAGTATTTTAGCAGGTGTTCCTGTTATTGGTCGTGCCATCGGTGCTGTAGCTGAAATATTGAATGACTCTAAACAACAATGGGTTTTTAAAAATAACCATGAGCTGTGTGAAATAATTAACCGAATCCACAATTATCCTTTTGAACAAGTCAGCAAATTTCAAAGAAATAATTATTCGATTTCAAATGTTACGAATAATATAGAGAAACTTTTATCCTAATCTATTGATTAATTAATACAATCAATCTTTATGAAAAAGAAAATACTTTATATAACCTCTGCAAATCTAGCTACCAATCCAAGGTTAGTTAAAGAGATTGATTTCTTATCATTGGATTACAACATTGATGTTGTTCTATATAGGTTTATACATTGGAGCAGCAAGGTAGATAAACAAATGGTTTCTGAGAGAAAACACATTAATTTTAAGTTTATAGATATAAGCAAAAAACACAAAGTTAATTGGGTGTATTGGGGCATCGTTGAAAAGTTTTGTAGAACAATGCTCCCTTTGTTTAAAAATAATTTAAGTATCTGTGCAGGTGCATTGAGTCGTAAGTCATTAAAAACCTGGAACTATTTAAATGGAACATCTTTCAAAAGCAACTACGAATTTGTAGTTGCACACAATTTACCAGCACTGTATCCAGCATTTAAAATTGCAAAAAAATGGAATATCCCATTCGCATTTGATATCGAAGATTATGATCCTGGAATGAGTTTTAAAGATAGAGGAAAGCACTATGAGTACGTATGTAAAACACTATACAAGAAGTTATTGCCTAAAGCCACCTATTTAACAAGTGCTAGTCCGCTTATCGGTGAATATGCTTTGAAACTAATTGGAGGACATCATAAACACAAAGTCATCATTAATGCTTTTCCGAAAAAAGAATTCATCCCAACTCCACGTGTTGAAAAAGATGTTTACTACAGAGGTCCATTACGTTTCATTTGGTTTTCTCTAACAATTTCATTTAATAGAGGTTTGGAAGAATTTATCCAAGCAATAAGTCAATGTAATATCTCTATTGAACTAACGCTTATAGGTGATATGGATAATGAATTCAGACAAAAAATAATTAATCCTACCTCAAAAAAAGTAAAACATATAATATTCAACATTCATCCTCCCATTTCGCAACAAGAACTGCATAAAGAACTAATAAATCATCATGTAGGCCTTTCTCTTGAAAACCCACAAGGAGAATTAAATCGTGAGTTATGTCTTACAAATAAGATTATTGCTTATGCTCAGGCAGGTAATTATATTCTTGCCTCAAATACAAAAGCACAAAAAGCCTTTATTCAAGAATACCCAGATCAAGGAATGCTCTGCTCTTTATCAAATGGAGAAGAGTTAATAAAGGCTATTAAAAATTTAAATAAACAACGAGATATGATAATTAATAATTTAAATAAACGTTATCATTCTGCCATTAATTTAGCTATAGAGAATCAGATGCGTAGAGTTAAAAAACTTATCTCGGAGGCAATCTAGACTTAAATATTATTTTAAAACGACAAAATAGATAAATGAATAATAACAAACAATCTAAGATTTGCCTGACTGCATTTTACTTTGGTAAGTTTAACAACTATTTTAAACTTTGGTTAAATTCATGTAAATTCAATAATAGTATTGATTTCATTCTATTTACAGACGTTAAAGAGGAATATGATTACCCGCCAAATGTAAAAAGGAGGTTATATACTTTTGATGAATTCAGTGATATTTTTAAAAAGCATTTTGACTTCCCCATTTCACTAAAAGATGCATATCATGTTTGCGATTATGTCCCGGCATTTGGTGATATTTTCCACGAAGAATTTCTTGATTATGATTTTTGGGGGCATTGTGATATGGATCTTATCTTTGGAGATATCAGATCTTTTATTCCGGAGAATATTCTATTTCTATATGATAAAATATCCTGGAGGGGCCATTTTTCGCTCTATAAAAACAACCCAGAAATAAATAAAGTATATCAAAGTGAATATTACAATACCAAGTTATACAAAACTATTTTTTCCAACCCAACTAATTCACTTTTCGCTTTCGAGGAAAACGAAATAAACAATATTTTGGAAGAAAAAGGATATAAAATCTATAAAGGCCTATACTTTGCTGACTTAAAAACTTGTACAAACAATTTTGAAATGATGCATTTTTCGAAATCATTCCAAAAGAAAAATAAGGATCAAATATTTGAATTTAGTAATGGTAAATTATTAAGGCATTTTGTCATCGAGGATAAATTAGAAACGGAAGAGATGATGTATATCCATTTTCTAAAACGACCTATGGATATAGAAAGAAGTTTTGGCAATCAAGATCATTATATAATTGTTCCAAATCGCTTTATCAACTGCGAAGATATTAACATCAAAAAAATAAAAAAATGGAACAAAAAAAGGTTTTATTATGCATATTATTTTAAAAGACTAAATTGGGAATATTTCAAAAAAAGGAAAGCTGGAATTAACAGTCTGAATGAATTTAAAAGTCATTATAATAGCCTTAAAAGAATAGAGTTTAATGTAATTATTGACGAATATTAATCTTATTTTATTACTTGTTTGAAAGAAACACCTCGGGTTGAAGAGGTGGATAAAATATAGAACTGCTAACGATATTAATAAATGAATAAAATTTTAATTATATACCCACATTGGATGCCGTCAAATTTAGTGGGAGCTCAACGATCCAGATTATTGGCTAATAGTTTACCTGAATTAGGTTGGGAAACACACATTTTAGCTGTTCATCCAGACTTTTATGAGGAACCATCTGTACCAGAACTGACAAAATTAGTTAAACCATCCGTTAATGTACACTTTGTTGATGCTAAGCCAATAACTAGTAAAAAACGAATGGTGGGTGACTTAGCTTTAAGAGCATATAAGCAGCTTAAAAACAAGGCGATTGAAATAATCAAGGAAGAAAAAATAGATTTCTTTTGGTTGCCAATTCCCTCATATTACAATGCCTTATTGGGCCGCCCTATTCACAAAGCCACTAGTGTACCTTTTGGTATAGACTATATCGATCCCTGGGTAGATGGTTTTCCTGGACAGGAAAAAGTACTTTCTAAAGCCTGGTTGGCCAACCATTTGGCAAAGGTATTGGAACCTTGGGCTGTTAAAAAGGCTTCTCTCATTACAGGTGTTGCACACGAGTACTATGCACCTGTTTTAAAACGTAACTTTCCTAATGGTAATATGGAGCATTGTGCCATGCAATATGGTTTTGATCCCTTTGATTACACTGTTGAAATAAAACCTCAGGAAGAATTATGGGATCAAAATACAAAGGCATTAATTTATGCCGGAGCATTTTTGCCTAAATCTCACCTATTTATACAGTTACTATTTAAGGGTATTGCCGAATTAAAAGAAGAAAACAGATTACCCGATAACTTACATCTGTATTTTGTGGGTACCGGCAAATATAAAGATAAAAGCATACTCGATTATGCCAATGAATTTGAGATAAGTGAACTGGTAACCGAAAAAAGAGAAAGGATATCATATTTGGAGATTTTAAACTTATTAAAAAGGGCTTTTGGAGTAATGGTGATTGGAAGTACAGAAAAACACTATACAGCCTCAAAAGTATTTCAAGGTCTTTTGTCAAAAACACCCGTATTTTCCATTTTCCATAAGGAAAGTGATGCCGCAAGAATACTTAAAGAAATTAACGCTGACACATATCTTAGTAGTTATTATCCAGAAATTAGTCAAAGCGATTTATTTTTAACAATAAAAGAAAACTTTCATAATCTCGCATCTCAAAATATAGAATGGAAACCTAATTTGGAAGCTTTGAGACCATATTCTGCCAAAGCATCTGCAGAAAAGTTAATTAATAGTATTAATAACGTTATTAATCTATAGGATGAACTCACCACGGTTAGCAATTGTCCTAACCCACCCGATACAGTATTATGCACCAATATTTGCTTTATTGAACAATAGAGGTAAGTGTGAAATAATGGTCTTTTACACCTACAGCCAACGTCAATATGATTTTGTCGATAAAGATTTTGGAACTAAAATTAAATGGGATATTCCACTTCTGGATGGATATGATTATATGTTTATTAAAAACAATGCTAGAAAGCCAGATTTAACTCATTTTTATGGAATAAAATGTCCACATTTAATAACTGAAATAGAAAAATGGGGTGCAACCCACCTACTAATTTTTGGATGGAATTACCAGGCGCACTTAAAAGCAATCCGGTATTTTAAAGGGAAAATCCCTGTGTTGTTTAGAGGTGACAGTACACTTCTTGATTATGATTTCAAGAAAGTTAGTGATATATTCAAAAGGGATAAGTCTATAAATTTAATAAATGCCATTAAATCGTTAGCTAAATTTAAGATCAGGAAAGCTTTTCTTACATGGGTATATAAAAGCGTAGATACTGCCTTATATGTTGGGCAGAATAATAAAGCCTATTATGTGACTCATGGATTAAAAGAACGCCAATTAAAATTTGCTCCACATGCCATTGATAATGAACGTTTTTTTGATTCAAAGGATAAAAATTATGAGTCAAGAGCCGAAATATGGAGAAAAGAATTAGGTTTTAAAAATGATGATATTATTTTGTTGTATGCTGGTAAATTTGAACCAAGGAAAAATTTATTATTTTTTATTGAAGCCGTTAATAAATTACAAAGAAACGATGGACTAAAATTTAAAATTATTTTACTAGGTAATGGCCCTATAGAAAAAGAATTGAGACAAGTAGCATCTAATAATTCAAATATTACTTTTCTCCCATTTCAAAACCAATCGAAAATGCCTGCAGTGTATCGACTGGCCGATTATTATTGCTTACCATCAAATAGTGAAACATGGGGTTTAGCCATTAATGAAGCTATGGCATGTGGCAGATTAGCAATTGTAAGTAATAAGGTTGGGTGCGCACTTGATTTAATAAAAAATAAAAATCATATTTTTGAATCAAATAACACAGAATCATTGATTAGTACTTTAAAAACAGCAGTTACTGATTCTATAATGCAAAGTGAATATCCTAATCCTGAAATATTAATTAATGAGTGGAACTTTACATCAATCAGTAAAGCCATTGAAAAATTAGTTGTCGGAAAATGATCAAACAATATCAGAACATACTCTTTGTTATAGTTGTCTTAGTTTTGATTTCTTCAGTTTTTTTTGATGTTCCTTTAGTTGCCTTATTAAGTCTCGCTTCATTTTTCTTTTCGTTGATTCTTTTTATTGATCGATTAGGAAAAACGATTCCATTACGCGAATTGGCATTCTTAACTGCTAACCTACAGTTATTAGCCTCTTCTTTTTTAGCATTTTATATACAGGAGCCGAATAAAATATTTTTTCCAAAGGTTGATGCCGAAATCTATTTCAATTTTGCTCTTCCCGGAATTCTCTTATTTGGACTCGGGTTGTTTACATTCAAAGGAAATATTAATTCGGAGATAATAAAAAATAAGCTATTCAATTTTAATTTGTTTTCATTTGCCAAGCAGCTCATCACCATTGGCTATGTTGCAATGGTGATACAACCTTTTTTACCTGGTGCTTTGACTTACTTTGTTACACTACTTGTATTTTTAACATATATAGGAGGTATTAGCGTCATATTTTCGAAAGTAGATCAAAATTGTAAAGTAATTTGGTTAGTGATTGCCTTCTTACCTTTGGTTAGAGATGCATTCTTTTCTGGAATTTTTTTCCTGGCATTAATATGGGTTGCCTTTGCCTTTCTGTATTATATGAACAATAAACCGAACCTCAGTTTTAATAAAAAATTAGCTTGGGTAACTATAGGTATGTATTTAATCATTACCCTGGATGGCGCAAAAAAAGATTACCGGGAAGTGGTTTGGAAAGATACTTATCATCAAATAAGTTTTATTGATAGGGCAGGATTATTGGCTCAATTAAGTTTTGAACGACTGACGTTTCAAAATTTTATGGATGATCAAAACTTATCGGCCAGAATCACACGAGCTAATCAAGGAGCTTTAGTAACCTGGGTAATGGATTGGGTACCTGAAAATGAAGGTTTTGCTAAAGGTGAAACTATTAAGTCGGCAGTTGTATCAGCCATCTTCCCCAGAATATTATTACCTAATAAAGCTAAAGCTGGAGGAAAGGAAAACTTTGAACGTTTTACAGGTTATGAGTTAAAAGGCACCAGTATGAATTTAAGCTTATTAGGAGAAGGATGGGCTAACTTTGGTTACTGGGGAGGCTTGGCATTTATGTATTGCATAGGATTATTTTACTCATATTGCTTTAAACGTTTTGGCAATTTTATTAATAAATATCCGGTCTACTTCTTCTTTATTCCATATTTATTTATCTATACTATTAAAGCTGAAGATGATTTACTGACGCCTCTAAATCACTTTTTTAAAGCCTTAATTGTTTTTATTGCTTTACATCAAGTTTATTTTAAAAAGTATTTTTTAAAAAATAAACTATATGACACACATTAAATTTAAATGAGATTTAATTTTCTTAAGCGCACAACGTCCTCCGGAAAAGTCCTTTCAGAATTAGATGGGCTGCGGGCCTTAGCAATTTTTATGGTGATATACTTTCACCTTTGGGGGTTTATAAGTCATCATGTTACATATATTCATGACGTTATTCCCAAATTTGTTAAACAAATTCTTCATAATGGTGACAATGGGGTACCTGTTTTTTTTGCTATTAGTGCATTTATTTTGGGTCTGCCATTTGCAAAATATCACCTTTTGAATGATAGAAAAATTAACCTAAAAAAATATCTCATAAGACGTTTTACACGTCTTCAACCGACATATATTATAGTATTAAGTACATTCGGTTTGTATTATGCTATCATTTCCAAATATAATCTAAGCACCATTATAAATAGCTTTATAAGTGGTAATTTATATATGCATAATATTCTGTTTAAAACAGGCAATTACTTAAATTATGTAGCCTGGTCACTGGAAGTGGAATTTCAATTTTACCTCGTATTACCTTTGCTTTCTGTAGTTTTTAAGTTTCCAAAATCTTTAAGAAGAATAATTTTGCTTATTGGCATTATTAGTGGAAGTTATTTTCAGTGTAATTACATATTGTTATCATTTATAAGTCTGTTAGACTACTACCACTATTTTTTAGCAGGTCTGCTTTGCGTAGATCTATATTTAGATGAAAAAATACAATTCGTTAAAAATAAAGCCATTGAAGTAATCATTGGTATTTTGTGTTTAAGTATTATTATCTCATTACAGCCTAAACAATTAATTGGTTGTTTTCTTATCCCATTTGCTACTTCCGGTATAATAATTCTTGCTCTTAAGTCATCATTCTGGAAAAGCTTCTTTAGTCTGCCTATATTGGCGATGACCGGAACAATGTCATATTCAATGTATTTAATACATTTTCAAATAATTGCAATCGGAGGATTAGCTACACTGTGGGTTTTTAATGCGACTAATTCATTTTTATTACTTTTACTTGCTGCTTTTGTTCTACTAATAGTTATATGGATTTGTAGCGCCATAACCTTTAAGCTAATTGAGAAACCATTTATGAACCCAAATTGGTATAAACTAAAGAAATAATGAAAGTTACCTATTTTCAACGTAAACCTTACGACTTTCATTTTAGCATTGAAAAACTCTTTGATACTATCAGGGAGCATCTATCTGATTCAATAAACTATTCAGTTTATACGCTTCCATTTTATAGTATAGGCCTGTTTCAAAGGCTTTTTAGTGGTATGGCAGCATCACGTCAGCAAGGCAACATCAATCATATAACAGGTGATGTTTATTTTATTACCCCTTTTCTACAAAAGGATATTACCATTAATACTTATCACGATTTTACTTTTTTAAAAAATAGCAAAGGTCTAAAGCGTTTTATTTTATGGTACTTTTGGGTACATCTGCCCATTAAACACTCAAAGTATGTAACTGTTATTTCAGAGGCCACCAAACGTGAATTACTAGCAACTGCAAAATGTTCTAAAGATAAGGTCATTGTTATTCCTAATATCATACCGCCACATCTGAAGCATCAGACCTATACGTTCAACACTGATAAACCAAGCATTTTGCATATTGGCACCACCCCTAATAAAAATATTGAGCGCCTGATTGAAGCCATAAAGGATAGCAAATGTCACCTAACCATTATTGGTAAATTGACTGATGATATAACTTTGTCTTTAAAGCAAAACAATATCGAATATACCAACAAATATCAAATCTCTGACAAAGAATTGGAGCAGGAATATATGAACTGTGATTTACTCAGTTTCTGTTCATTAAATGAGGGATTTGGCATGCCAATACTGGAAGCACAGGCAATTGGGCGTCCGGTTATAACATCCAATTTATCATCTATGCCGGAGGTCGCAGGAGATGGTGCTTGTTTTGTTGATCCTTATGATTTAAACTCTATTAAAGCAGGCATCACCAAAGTTATTGAAAACAAAGAGTATAGAAATAAACTCATCACTAATGGATTAGAAAATGTAAAACGTTTCAATCCCCAAACAGTGGCTGGTTTATATGAGACACTTTATCAGAAAATCATTGGTGAACAACAAAATTAACTATGCCCAATAAAATCCTCATCATCTACCCCTACTTCACTCCTGCCGAAAAAGCAGGAGGTATTGTCAGTTCTCTTGGTAACATGGTTACTAACCTTGATAATTATAGCTTTTATATCTATACCAGCTGTTATGATTTAGATGGTACACATTTGGATGTAAGAGTCAACCAATGGGTGAAATATAGTGACTCTATCCAAATTTACTATTCGAGTTCTAAAGATGATAGATCCATAAAGGTGTTGTTGGATGACATTGTGCCAGATAAGGTATATATCAATGGCATATACGGTAATAAGTTCTTTTTAAAACCCATTATTGCTTTAAAAGGTGTTAAAAATAAGCTTATTGTAGCACCGAGGGGTATGCTGCATGCTGGCGCACTAAAGGTTAAAGCTTTTAAAAAGAAACTATATCTTTCTATCATTAAAACAAGTGGGTTATTGAAGGGCTTACAGTGGCATGCAACCGATGAACAGGAAGTAAAGGATATAGGTAAACATTTCAGACACAGTAAGGTTATTCTGGCAAAAGATACACCTCCCTTACAACCTGCTTTTGCAACTTTGGAACATTCAAAGCAAAAAGGACAATTAAGACTGGTGTTTCTCTCATTAATTACCGAGAAAAAGAATTTAATGTTTCTTCTTGAATTACTTGATAAACACCAGGATTTAAAAGTATCTCTGGATATTATTGGGCCGATAAAAGACCTCCCCTATTGGGAAAAGTGCCAGCCTCTTATCGAAAAAAACAAGGCTCGTGTAAAGTATATTGGTCAGGTGGCTCCAAAAGAAGTCGTTAAAGCATTGTTACCCTATGACTTTTTTATATTGCCAACTTTAGGTGAGAATTTTGGACATGTCATTTTCGAAGCCCTGACAGCAGGAAAACCCGCAATCATTTCGCATTACACTCCCTGGAGCAATCTGGCATCTATGCAAGCAGGTTTTAATTTGAGTCTGAATGAAGACGAGTGGTTAAATCAGCTAACAAATTTAATTGAAGTAGATAATGAGGCTTATCAACAAATGGCTAAAGGTGCTCAATCCTATTTAGTAGATTATCTGAAAACATACACCCCAAAGGCAGATTATCAGCCTTTATTCGGTTAAAAAATATTAAGAAAATGAAAGTAAAGGTCTTGCATCATGTGCAGGACCTTTTTTTACGTATATAATTCCCATTGATCATACCTGATGCATCCATCCGCTTTACCCCAGGCTAAAATAAACTGATCCTCTGCCCGTTATTTGCAGCTTAATAATCCATTCCGCAGGAATACAATTTGTGCAAATTTGTGGATGAATCATTTGAAGCTGCCAATAAACATCTTATCCCCTTAACTATATAACTACCTATTCCGCTGCAAACTAATTCCTGCATTAACATATTCGCGGTTGCAGCGGGTTGATGAAGATGACTAGTCCTGGGGTGTCGCTGCGCTTTACCCCAGGTTATGATGATGTGGGCCTTCAGCCCGTTATTTACAGCTTGGTAAACTATTCCGCAGGAATTCAATTTGTGCAAATTTGTGGATAAAATATTAAAAGCTGTAAATAAAAAGTGCGTTGGACTGAGCAATAGTCCGGGCCAAGGGTGGCGAGAAGGCTTCAGGGCGCACTTGAGGTGGTTGTGGGCCGGCAGGAATGAAGGCTGATGCGGGTGGAAGGGTTCTATTGCTCTAGACTTTTTTCCTTTCTTTTTGCGGCAATGGCAAAAAGTAAGTAGGGTTTGGGACAAAGTCCCATGCGGACTGATCGGCATAACTTAAGCCAGTGTGAAGCTGCACTTTACCCGGATAGCAATCGGGGTGTTAAATCCGTGGTTTTATAAAACAATTCCCGGTTTTGCTGAAATCATAAAGAATACTCAATTCTTTATGATTCCGATCTTAACTATTTCAGCAGAAGTAGGGTTTGGGACAAAGTCCCATACGATCTGATTGGCATCACTTAAGCCAGGCTATTAATATATCATACCTATCGCCTGCTATTTCGACAGTCCGACTCCCGATGCCTATTGGGATAATCAACTCCCCTCATACCCCATCTCCACACATTTTTTCCTACCTTTACATCAAAATTTTCAACTTAAAATAACTCAATCAACACACTTAATGAATCCAATCAAATCCATTTGCTGCATAGGCGCCGGTTATGTAGGCGGTCCTACCATGGCAGTAATTGCACAAAAAAATCCGCAGATAAAAGTTACAGTTGTAGACATCAATGAGCAACGCATTGAGGCTTGGAATGATGAAGATCTTGACAAACTACCAGTATATGAACCAGGTCTTTCAGAGGTAATTGCCGAAGCCAGGGGCCGTAACTTATTTTTCTCTACCGAAGTGAATAAGGCCATCGAAGAAGCCGAGATGATCTTTATTTCGGTTAATACACCAACCAAAACCTATGGTATTGGTAAAGGACAGGCGGCCGATCTGAAGTTTGTTGAATTATGTGCCAGGCAAATTGCCGATGTGGCCAAAAGTGATAAGATAGTGGTTGAGAAGTCAACACTTCCTGTTCGTACTGCTGAATCCATCAAACGCATATTTGACGCTACAAATGGCGATGTAAAATTTCAGATTTTATCTAATCCTGAATTCCTTGCTGAAGGAACAGCCATTGATGACCTGCACCATGCCGATCGTATATTGATTGGTGGTGACATTGAAACAGCAGAAGGTAATGCCGCCATTGAAGCCCTGGTATCAGTCTACGAAAGCTGGATACCTCGTGAGCGTATCATTACCACCAGGGTATGGTCATCTGAGCTGTCCAAATTGACGGCTAATGCCTTTTTGGCTCAACGTATCTCGTCCATTAATGCCGTTTCCGCTTTATGTGAAAAGACTGGGGCTGATGTGGATGAAGTGGCACATGCCATTGGCAAGGACTCACGTATTGGATCAAAGTTTTTAAAGAGCTCAGTTGGCTTTGGCGGCTCTTGCTTTCAAAAGGACATTCTTAATTTAGTGTACCTGTGTAATCATTTTGGTCTTCCGGAGGTGGCGGACTACTGGGAACAGGTGATCATCCTGAATGACTATCAAAAGCACCGTTTTGCCAAGAATATTATTGATGCGCTGTTTAATACCGTATCAGGTAAAAAAATTAGCTTCCTTGGATGGGCCTTTAAAAAGGACACCAACGATACCAGGGAATCAGCTGCTATTTATGTGGCCGACGAACTAATACAGGATAAAGCTCAAATTCATGTTTATGACCCTAAAGTCAGTGCCGGGCAAATAAAGTCTGATTTACTATACCTGTGGACGCAACGAGGCCTCTCTCCTGCCGAAGCTGAAGATTTAATTGACCGGTCTGTCACCATCAGTTCAAAGCCTGAAGAGGCCTTAAGTCAGTCGCATGCGGTTGCTATCCTGACTGAATGGGATGAGTTCAAAGACTATGACTGGCAGGGAATATACAACAACATGCTTAAGCCGGCCTTTTTATTTGATGGTCGTAACATTATCAATAAAGAACAATTGGAAACCATTGGCTTTAAGGTGCAATCAATTGGTAAAGGTTAAGTTTTAAGCCAAAGCCTCTCAAAATATAAACGCTGGTCATAATCGATCAGCGTTTTTTGTTAATGACAGATGATGTAAGGTATTGCTGTGCATTAAATGCCTGCAAAATAAATCCAATCTCAATAAACGCTGCTCTCTCCGATCGTTCACACTTCCTCTCCTCCTGGAGAGGATCGAGGTGAGATGGTTAATGGACAGAAAATCACAATAACATATAATAGCTATAAAACTCGTAACGTAACTGAAGATTTACAGCTTGGTAATCCATTCCGCAGGAATACAATTTGTGGAATTGGTGGATAAAATATTAAAAGCTGTAAATAAAAAGTGCGCTGGCCTGAGCACTAGTCCGGGCCAAGATTGGCGAGAAGGCTTCAGGACGCACTTGAGGTGGTTGTGGGCCGGCAGGAATGAAGGCTGATGCGGGCTGAAGGGTTCTATTGCTCTAGACTTTTTTCCTTTCTTTTTGCGGCAATGGGATCGGAATAGTTAAGAATTGAGTATTCTTAACTATTTCAGCAGAAGTAGGGTTTGGACAAAGTCTTTTAGTGTTCGAAAAGAAGTTTTATAAACGTATAGGTCTATGCATCATGTAAATCAGCTCTCCTCCTTACAAAAAGGAGGAGTCCGGTGAGGTACGAACCGGGAGGTGGTTTTAGAAACTTTTGTAACAATTTTCATAAAACTCTTTGATTTCTGCAATTATA
>NZ_JBNGPA010000051.1:0-27742 GCF_050589845.1 Carboxylicivirga agarovorans
GGTGAATAACACCTACATCTACCTCATTTAAAGAGCAATCAATTATGGTTGCTCTTTTTTTTTGATTTTTTTTTAAACTTTTATCAAAACTCATCCTACAAATAGGACCGTTGGGTATTATAAGTAATAAATGAATAATTAAATTTTAAATAATATGAAAGAAAAAGCATTAAAAAAAATGAAGAAAGAAAAAGCATTAAATAATTTCTATATAGAGGTGGATAAACAAAGAAAAAAATTCGGTGATATTAATGAAATAGAATTATGCGCAAAATGTCTATCATCTGATGTTGTTGTTATCTACAATGGTGTACATATTGCACCGAATGAAGGTGATAAGGTTGTAAGAGTTAGTAATTACGTAGATAGTTTTTGTAATAAATGTAATTTTCCTGGCACGAAAATTTTTAAAAGTAATGAAGAATTTGAAGATTATTTGGATGATGAATTTTAGAATAAAGTATACAACTAATTCATTTACAAAGAGCAATCAATTATGGTTGCTCTTTTTTTTATCCTAATATCACCTAGTTAACATATGCACATTATAGATTATATTGATGTAGACAGATGTGTTATTTCCTTTAGATTGTCAAATTTCCAATAAAAATAATTTTGGATTTTTTTAAATATCTTAAATGTACTGTAATACAGACCTTTAAAGAATATAAATTAATTTTAAAAAGACTTGCGTAGTATTCAAAATTTGTGTATATGCAAAATTTTTACTACTTTTGCCCTCTCAAAATTTTGAAACACGAATTTAGCATATGTCAAACGTGATATTGTTAAATTAAATTATTAACCATTTAAATTTATAAAGTATGGAATTTGGAGTAGGAAAATTTACACTCAATAAAATAAAAGAAGATGCAAATAGTGGATTGAATCACTACCGATTATATGACAGGTTAAATGACACAAACTTAACTATTGCAGCAAATAATTATAATGAAGCAGTTGAAATTGCAGCAGAACATGAATACATGTTGGATATTACTTTAAAAGATGAAGTAATTATTGAGGAATGTGAATATAAAGATACAAGATATGATGTGAATATTCCTTATATAGATACTAATGGTAGATATGACAACTATATAATTGCCCGTCTATATAAGGGGATGAAAGAAAATGAATACCCTGATATTGATTCATGGGTCAATGACTTAACAAGATGTAATAATTTAAGATACTATCCTTTAACTTGGAATAAATCTATTGTGATTGAAGATAAAGAAATTGCAAGGCTGTATAAGATTTATAATAGAAAAATGAAAATCAATAAAATAAATGAAATAATTATCATTAATAACCAATTAAAAAATAATTAGTAAATGAATTTAGAGCAAGCAATTAAAGAAACAGTAGAAGGTATTGTGAATGATAAAGTAGCAACCTTACAAACAGAATTAGAAGCAAAGAATGATGAGAATAAAAAGATGCACGAATTACTATTAAATGTATGTGCAACTATTACAACATCATTATCACCATCACCTGCTACTACAAAAAGCGATGAAAAAGAAGTATCTTCATTAAAGAAAGAGGTATCAACATTAAAAAAGCAACTTGAAAAAAGTGAAAAAAAGTACATCACTTTAAAGGAAAAGAATGATGAAAAGATTGATACTATCAATGAATTGCATGATAAATTAGCTTCTACAAAAGAAAGTGATGATTACACTAAAAAGCAGGTAATTAGCTATTTTGGTAATAAAAGATACCTATTAGATTTTATTGGTGATGAAGTACAGAACATCATGAAAGAAGAAGGTATTGAAAAAGTTAAAATACTTGATGGCTTTTCAGGTTCAGGTGTTGTTGCAAGGATTTTAAAGCAATATGCAAGTGAATTACACACAAATGATATTGAACCATATTCACATGTAATTAATAGCTGTTATTTGGCTAACAAATCTGATGTTGATTTGGATAAAATAAAAGAAATCAACCAGTACTTAAACGATAATAAGTTAGCAGGTGATGGTGGTATTTTAAGCGATATGTACGCCCCAAAAGATGATACCAACATTCAGAAGGGTGAACGTGTTTTCTTTTCGAATAAAAACGCTAAAATCATTGATAACATACGTGGTATGATTGACCATGTAGATAAAGATATTCAACCATTTTTATTAGGCCCATTATTCTATTCAGCTTGCAACCATGCAAATACTAATGGTGGTTTTGCTTCTCACTTTAAAGCCGATGGTATAGGTGCATTTGGTGGTAAAAATCCTTCGAAGTATCACAAGAATAGACCATTGAAAGAAATTACGTTACCACTTCCATTATTTTCTGAATATGAGTGTGATGTAATTAATCACAATGAAGATTGTAATGAACTGGTAAAAGGTTTGAAAGGTTTGGATATAGCATACTTTGATATACCATATTGCAAAACTCAATACGGGTCCTATTACCATATGTTGAATACTATTAACACCAACATCAAACCAACTAATATAAATGTGATTTCGGGCAAACCTAAAGATTATTACAGGTCAAAATATGCAAGTAAATTACATTTTAAGAAAACACTTGATGATTTGATTAAAAACACTGATTCTAAGTACATTCTATTGTCATTCAATGATGATGATAAAAACAGTGTTCAGGACGTGCAACAGATATTATCTAAATATGGTGAAGTATCAATTAAAAGTACGTCTGTTCGTAGATTTTCAACAAAATCATCTACAGTATCTAAAAAGAAGAAGGTGAATGAATTACTTTTTGTTTTGAAGAAAGAAAATGATGCAGTATCAATTAAAAAAGCTGCTTAAATTATGGTAAGATGAAAAAGCTAAGATTATGGAATTAATGAAGCCTGATAAGTTCAATTAACGCTATCAGGCTTTTTTTAATTATTTAGCTTCAATTTTTAAAAATTCCTTTATCGGTGTAATTAGATAACCTTCTGTTATATCACCATCAATTACTTCTTCTATGTCATCAAATTCGGGTAATTGAGCAACACCATTTATTTGTTCCTTATCGCCCTTAAAGAATGTATTAAACATCTGCACATTAGGTTTTTCACCTTTAACATCAATTATATGGTAAACATGGTCAATGATTAATTTACTTCGATTACCAATAAATAATTCATAGGTATCACCATCAATTGTACTAATATTGACTTTATACACAACTTCATGACCATGTGTGTAGTACTTTTCAAATACACCTAAATAGTTTCTATCAACTTTCTGAATAACAATATTATCTAATTGAGTTTGACAAAAATGCTTGAAATTATTTATATCCTTAATATTCGTGATTTTACCACTTTCTTTTAATGCATTGATTTGTAAATCAATTTCTTTTATTCTTTCATTGTAAAGAATTAGATTATCATAATACCTTTTTTCATCATTCTTTATTTCATCAACCTATTCATCGTATTTTTTTTCAGTTAATCGCTTTTTGATAAATAATTTAGCTGCTCTATCTAACTGTTCATCTATATCATTTAGGTCATTATTAGTATTAGGAATTAGTATATCTTCAATGTTCTTTTTTTCAACCGAAAGTACATTAATCCTATCTTCAATATCAGTGTTTTTCTTAGCGTTTAATTCAAAGTAGGTTAGGATAGCATTATTTAATATGTTGTAATCAACTGTAAGCAGGTAGTTACATGCTTTTTTACCTTGTTGGATACGCCTATGACATCCATATGATAATTTACCACCACGTGGATATACAATAATAACACTACCACATCTACATTTAAGTTTAGAAACTAATGGATTAGTATTTTTAACTACTCTTTTACCAACCCTATTTTTCGATTTTCGTAAATCGTTTGCTTTTTCCCATTTTTTAGAATCAACGATAGCAGGTATTGAATATTCTTCACCTCTTACAACTCTTACCCCTTTGTATTGTGGATTTTTAATCATTTGCATAATCACATTAGGTATAAATTCACCACCTAATCTTGCTTTTTTACCCTTTCGGTTAAGGTGTTTAGCTATATTTAATTGCCCTAATCCGCTGATATAGAGGTCAAATACTTCATTCACAATTAATGATTCTGATTCATCCACTTGATAGAATGAATCTACAACCTTGTAACCATATGGTACAAATTTACCTCCTAAGTGCTTGTTTTTTGCTGCGCTTCTTGAAATTGAAGTGTTTACACGATGTTGTATTTTTCTTCTTTCAGCGGCTGCGAATTGAGCATATAAAGAAATTATCATTGTAGCACCTTCATCTACATTACCATTATCATCAAAGTAGCTACATTCAGGATTTACAAAGTGTATGTTGATGGGGTTTGACCTTTCCGTATAGAAGGTGATATTATTGTGTATATCATCTTGTCTACGGCCCAATCTACTAACTTCATCGAATACAACGTGTAAATTATTACCCTTATAATCATTTACAAATTTCAATAGCTTTTTATAACCAGTTCTTTCATGGGTTAGCACATTACCACTGATTTCATCCGAAAAAATTAAGTTATCATCTAATAATAGACCTTTTCTTTCACAGAAATTCTTAATTGGTTCAACTTGTCTTAATAAATCCTGTTTGTTCGTGGTTGACGTTCTGATATAGGCGATTGTTTTCATACTTCTGATTTGAAGTAAAGATATAAAGATTAACTATAGATGACACATACACGCTTGGTGGTTACCCAGGTAAATATGATAACCTGGTAAAGGGAACGATTTATACAAATCCACCTAAGCTTTTCATTAGCGGACATTCTCATATCTTAAAAGTTATGTACGATAAGAAACTTGACCTGCTCCATTTAAATCCAGGAGCTTGTGGAATATCTGGTTTTCATGCTGTGCGCACTGCATTGCGCTTTGCAATTGATGGTAATGCGATTAAAGATATGGAGGTCATTGAACTCGGGCCCAAAAAAATTAGTAATGATTGATGGTATATTTGATGAAATAACTGGCGAGTATTAACGATATATTGTTAACTTTGAGTTAATCAGAATCTTTAATATCCCAGTATGAGAACCATCTTTATCGCCGTTTTATGGGTGTTCACCCTTGTGTGGACACACTCGCAAGAAAAATTGTCTTTAAATTTTAATTCGTCCTTTGAAGAGGCTGCTTTTACCAACTTAAGCGATTCTGCAAATGTTGACTACCTCCATTTGTTAATGGCCATTACGCCCAGATCTGATGAATTAACGCAGGTCAATGCACAACTGCAGATCGATAATTTTATAAAGACACTTGATCCAAAGAAACTTCAGCACCCCAAGCACGACAAAGTTATAAAGTACCTGTTTAAATCCGTTCACAATAACTTTTTTAGACGATACGATGAGAAAGCTTTCTTTTCCGATATTTTTATAGCGGGTCTGTATAACTGCGTGTCGGCATCGGCGTTGTATGCACTTATATTTAATGAGTTGAATATCCCCTATGAGATAAAGGAGCTGCCAACCCATGTTTATTTAGTGGTGTATCCCGATGCTGAGCGAATTAAGGTTGAAACCACTGATCCTTTGCGAGGATATCTAAATCCTGATACACGTTTTAAGCGTGAGTATGTTGAGTTTTTAAAGGATAATAAACTGATATCTGATTTTGAATACCGCAGTAGTACAGTTGATAAATTGTTTGGTGCTCATTATTATAATGCAACATCGGTTGAACTGGAGGTGCTCGCTGCTTTTCAATATTATAATGAGGGTATATTTTTACTGCAAAACAGCAACAATGAAAGAGCGCTGGAGTATTTCAAAAAATCCTACCAGATACATCCCGATCCACGAACGAAATATTTTTCTGTTTTATTAATGGAAGAATACCTGGCCCTTCATAAATTTAATGATATCGATGATGTAGAAGTGTTTATCGATTTATATAAGGTTTTGCCTGAGAAGTATAATAAACACAATGTAGCCAATGATTTTAAGTACTTTTCAGGTAAGTATTTATTTGAGGAAAACGATGTGAATGCCTATGATGAGGTATATACCTTGTTTTCAACAAACCTGAAGGATACTGTTGTAACAAATGAAATTTCATTCTGGTATCACTTATATAAAGGGGAGGCCTTTGCTGTTAAGAGAAAAATGGATAAAGCGTTCAGACAATTCTGTCTGGCGCATAAATACAATCCGGGCAGCTTGTATCTTCAGGAGGATTTAAATAACTGTGCCAAGGCGAGGGTATTTAGCAATGTTAGTTTTGTGCCACAAAGTATTGAGTTGCGGCTTAATGAGCTGGATTATCTGCGAAAAGAATTTACCTTTCTGAATACACATCCTGAATTTGTATCAAGTTATCTGCTGATGTGCGGAAATCTCGTTAATGCTTACCTTGGTAATAACCAGTTAAGCAAGGCCGTTGAGTTCATGGGTGGGGTTGAAAGCGAATTTGATTTAAAGGAATACCATGACATCAAACGACAGTGGGCTTTGCATTACAGAGCGGTTGCTGTGTATTATGAATTTTCAAGGCGAAATAAGCGGATGGCCGAAAAATATTATGTGAAAGCTAACAAGCTCGATCCTACCAATATGGAAATAAGACAGGATCTTAGACGCTTTGGTTTTATTTAAAGAATAAAGATAAATTCATGTAGTAATGAACGTATGTTCAAAAATACTCTTACTTTTGTGAGCTGAATGACTCACACACTATGAATTTTATCTTTAAACCCAAGTTTTTTAGTCTTTTAAAAACTGGTATTTCCAGGCGTCAACTAGGTAATGATGTCCTTGCCGGTATTGTAGTAGGAATTGTTGCTTTGCCCCTGGCTATTGCATTTGCCGTAGCATCGGGCGTTTCTCCGGAAAGGGGGTTGATAACTGCTGTTATTGCAGGTTTTATAATATCGTTTTTGGGTGGAAGCCGGGTTCAGATAGGTGGACCCACAGGTGCTTTTATAGTCATTGTTTATGGAGTAGTACAGCAATACGGTTTGGAAGGACTGGTTATTTCAACCATATTGGCTGGTCTTATTTTAATTGCTTTCGGCTTGTTGCGACTGGGTAGTCTGCTTAAGTATTTTCCTCAACCATTGGTTGTAGGCTTTACCAGTGGTATAGCCCTGGTTATTTTCTCTACACAGATCAAAGATGGTTTAGGTCTTTCTATTGATTCTGTTCCGGCGGGTTTTACAGAAAAGTGGTTAACGTATATCTCATCTCTGAATACGGTTAATTACTACGCCATATTACTTACTATACTGACCATATTGATCAGTCTTAACTTTAAATATATAAGCTCCAGGGTGCCAGGCTCTTTTGTGGCAATTGTTTGTATTACACCACTCGTTGTTATATTTGATATACCTGTGGCGACCATCGAAACCTATTTCGGTAACATTCCCAATACCATAAGCTGGTCCCTGCCCCGGATAGATCTGGCCAATATACATATCTATTTTGCACCCGCCTTAACCATTGCTCTCCTGGGAGGTATTGAATCCTTGCTTTCGGCTGTTGTTGCTGATGGTATGACAGGAGGAAAGCATCGTTCCAATACCGAATTGATTGCACAGGGTATTGCCAACCTTGTAACTCCTTTTTTCGGCGGAATACCGGCAACAGGTGCCATAGCACGTACTGCGACAAATATTAAAAACGGTGGGCGTACACCCGTGGCAGGCATTGTCCATGCACTAAGTTTGTTGTTGATAATGCTGTTCTTAGGAGCCTGGGCAAAGTTAATACCAATGGCCTGCCTGGCAGGTATTTTAATGGTAGTAGCTTATGACATGAGCGAATGGCGTTCTTTTATTGCTGTTCTCAAGGGCTCTTTTTTCGATAGCCTTATTCTGCTTATCACATTTGTACTGACGGTTTTTGTCGACCTTACTGTTGCCATTGAAATAGGAGTTGTATTATCTGCCGTTTTGTTTATGAAACGAATGGCCGATATCAACAATAAGCGGATCGATAATGTGATTGATACAGACCTTCTTGAAGATTATTCAGCGTTGCCTGAAGGAGTTGGGGTATATGAAATAAGCGGGCCATTATTTTTTGCTTCTGCGCGCATGTACTCAGAGCGTATCAGGGAGCTGGGCGGAACATCTAAGGTATTGATAATACGTATGAGACATGTGTCATTTGTTGATCAAACAGGTGCTTATAACCTAAAGGCTGCATTGTCTATTCTGAAAAAATACGGAGTGGCTATCATTCTGTCGGGAGTGAATAGTACAGTTCAAAATGACCTGGACAAGAATGGAGTCATGGATGTCATAGATCCAAAATATATATGCGATTCATTTGAACAGGCCTTAAAACTGGCAAATGAAATTACAGCAAAAAATGGCTTGCCGGAAGAGTTTTCTGGCGGACTTGCCATTAGTACAGGGAAATAATTTTTACAATTAAATATTAAAGAAAATGGCTATATCAACATTAAAAGTGGGAGCTGAGATGAAAGAGGGCTTCCGAACAGAAGTTTCATGTTCACATAACTTTGTAATTGACCAACCAAAGCCCGCTGGGACAGATGAAGGTCCTAATCCAATGGAAATTTTCCTGGCGTCTTTACCGGCATGTATCTGTGCCATCGGTCGTATTATTGCCAATCAGCGCCGTCTGCCGGTAAGAGGTATATCAGTTAAGCTTGAAGGTGATATTGATAAGAATTTTCTTTTGGGCAAAACAGAAGAGGGGCGCGCAGGTTTTGTTGAGATCAGAACCTATGTTGAGATAGATGCAGATATGTCAAAGGAAGAAAAGGAAGCGTTTTTGCACGATGTTGAGAAGCGATGTCCAATAGCAGATAACATGACCAATACAAGTGCCATTAAAGCGGTTTTAGTAGAGTAGAAACCCGGCAGATCTTTATCCTGAGTTTAATATTGAATTGTGACCTCTGGTCACTTATTAGTCCGCTAAGCCATATGTGTGCTTAGCGGTTTTTATTTAGCAGTAGTCTGTCTTACTGTCTTAATAACTTCTCTGATAAAACGGATGGGTTTGTCAGAGCAAGAGGTAATAAGTGTGTGTGACTAGCCCTTACAGGGCAAATGTCAATGCCACCACGACGTGTATAGATGCAGCTTACCGCCAGTTCATCCGGGCTAAAACTATCCCAGAGTCGTTTGAAGATCATCTCACATATCTCCTCGTGAAAATGATTTTCATTACGGATGGAAACAAGGTATTTTAAAAGGGCTGTTTCATCGGGTAATGATGCACCTTTTATATGAATATAACAGCTGCCCCAATCCGGTTGATTGGTGATCTTGCAATTACTGCGTAACAGGTGAGAGGCTATTTTCAGTTCACCGGCCTTGTTGGCTGATATTAACAGTTCAGGTGCTTCGTTATAGTGAGTGAATTGGATAGAATCACTATCTGTTGCATCTTCCAGTACTGTGAAGTCAGAAAAATCAAAGGTGGCAGCGTGTTTGTCGTGTTTAAAAAAGCCTGTCTCCACGACCGTTTCCAGCACTTGACTCAGGTCTTTATTAATGATCGTCAGTACTTCTCTTAATCCCTCTTCAGCAGTGTTGCCAAAGCGATGCATATTGAAAGAATTCAAATACAGCTTTAATGATTTACTCTCTACGATGGCTTTGTTGGTGGCTGGGTAAACTACCTTCAATAAACCGGTGACTGGTAATCCTTTTTTAGTCAGAAAACTTAATTCATAAGCATGCCATACATCCAATCCGATAAAAGGCAGGTTCTTATCGTTTAGTTGATATTGTTCACGGTTGAAATGACGTGGTACAGCCACCAGCATTTCAGGGGCATATTGCTGCGGATATTCGACTTGTTTTCCTAAGAATTTTCCTTCAATCATATGTGAAATGATTAGTTATTACTGATGCTGCCTTTAACCGTTTTTATACTATAGTTAAAACCTCTGCTGGTTAGTTATACAGCACTTGCTTCTGAACGCTTGCTTCTGGCTTCCAATCCTACACTCCTGATTTTGAGCCAAAAAGCTCAATGTGGACCCGCGGACTAAAGCGCCAGCCATTGGCAATGGCCATCTCCAAAACCAAAGGAGATGATTTTGCTATTTCTTCCTGTGTTGCTCCCAGTGGCATAAGCAATATGTCATTAGCGTTCCAGCTGCTAAGTGCTTCCAGAAAATCAGATTTAATTTCTTTGTAGTCAGATGACTTGCCCACTACAAACTTTAACTGCAACTCTTTATCAGACTCATTTACCAGATCTATATACGATTGAAGAGCACTTGTGTTAAGACGCTTTTGTGCATGAAACTTATAGGGCCCCGATTCTTTCAGGCCATAAGCAGCTAATTTTTCAGGATGTGGCTCAGAGTTACTGAGTTTTGGTGAAATGCTGAATAAGTCAATCCATTCAGCAACACCGGCATCATATAAGGAGCCGTTTGACTCTAAAGTGATATGTACATTCAACTCTTCCTTAAGCTTCTGACAAAGTTGTACCAGGGCTCTTTTTTGCAAAAGTGGTTCACCCCCGGTGATTACAACATGTCTGACACTGCCCAGGTTATGTTTTACCCAGTTATAAACATCATTAACCTCCAGTTCAATAATTTCATCAGGATGAAAAGAGGCATAAGTTGTATCGCAACGGCAATAACTACCGTCTTCCATTTGCCAGATACAGCGTAGGTTACAGCTTGATAAACGAATAAAAAGTGAAGGGACTCCTGCCAACTTACCTTCCCCCTGTATGGTTCCAGGCATTTGTAAACCTGTTTTGGGTTCGTTGTTAATTGCATGACCCTTGTGATCCTTCACAACAGGAAAAACACCCTCTTTGGCTAATACCAACTTCTCCATTTCAACTTCTCTCTATTATTATAATGATGTGTCCACAACGCCTGCCTCAGCAAAAGCTTTAGCTCTTAACAAACAGCTGTCGCATGTGCCGCAAGGTTTCTCACCTCCGCGATAGCAGCTCCATGTTAATCCAAAATCAACGCCTAATTCTACACCCAGTTGTATTTCTTCAGCTTTTGTTTTATTGACAAAGGGAGCATGGATTTTAATTGGTAGATTCTTTTCGGCACCCATCACCGTACCCAGGTTGATGGTCTTCTCCATACTGTCAATAAACTCCTGTCGGCAGTCCACATAACCAGAGTAATCTACCTGGCTGACACCGATAAAAATATCCTGAGCTCCAATAGCTTCAGCTAATGATGCGGCAACAGATAAAAATACCATGTTTCGGGCAGGGACATAAGTAACAGGAATATCATTGCGTGTTACATCTCCGTCTTCAACCTCCATGCTTGAATCGGTTAATGACGATCCACCCCATTTATCCAATTTAAGGGTAACAACCTGGTGATTGGCTACCTTTGTTTGTTTGGCTATGGCTTTGGCTGCTTCCAGTTCACGATTATGACGCTGGCCATAATCAAAAGATATGGCGTGAAGTTCAAATCCTTCGCTTTTAGCAAGGTGCAAGGCAACGGCAGAATCCAGGCCTCCAGATAATAATACGACAGCTTTTTTCATTGTATCAATGATTAGACAGCTGCAATCAAGGCTTAAACAAAATGGAGTGTACTGATACAGGAATCCGTATCAGCAGATATTAAATGCTATTAATCTCCTAGTTTTGTTTAATGACAGGATGGTTGCGAACTGTCAGTGATTAAACACGGCGCAAAGATAAGTAAAAAGAAATGAATTCTAAACGCGTAAAATATAAATAGGTAATTATAGTCTTAGTCCCATGACCAGAACATCATCAATCTGATCATTGATGCCTTTCCATACATCGAAGAAATTGTTGTATATATCACCTTGTTCTGTCATTGTGTAGTGGTGGTTCTCTAATAGCAAATTACGAAAGCCCTTTTGCATAAGCTTTTTGTCATTGGGGCCGCCAAATTGTGACGGGAAACCATCTGAATACAGGTAAATACAATCATTACTTTCGTATGAAATTACATGGTTGGTGTAAGGATTGTTAGTCTCACCGATGGAAACAGGCATATGATCCGCCTGGTAAATCTTCATTTCATTATTGCGCACTAAAAGCATGTCATTAAAAGCACCTGCAAATTCAATTTCCTTTTTAGCTTTATCAATGGAAATAATGCTAATGTCCATGCCGTCTTTAACTTCACTGTCTTCATCTTGTCTTAGTGATTCAATGACAATGCGGCGTAATTCATTAATAATCTCAGCCGGCTGTGTAAATTTGTTTTTTCCAACTATCTCGTGCAGGTAGGCAACGCCAAACATGCTCATGAATGCACCGGGAACCCCATGTCCTGTGCAATCGGCTGCCACTATTATTAATTTATCACCGGCCTGCTCAACCCAGTAAAAATCACCGCTGACTATGTCACGGGGTTTAAGCATCACAAAATACTCAGGCAGCAATTTGTCAAGCAGCTCCTTTGAAGGTAGACTGGCTGTCTGAATCTTTTGCGCATACTCAATACTATCGGTCAGTTTTTTATTGACGGTTTTTATTTTATTGATCAGGCGTTGATTTTGATCACGTGCCATTTTAATGGAAAGCTGAGTCTTGACACGAGCTTTTAATTCCATAATATTGAAAGGCTTTGTGATGTAATCAATGGCTCCGGCTTCAAAGCCTTTTAAAACGCTCTCAGAGTCGTTTTGCCCCGTTATGAAAATGATCGGTATATCCTTAGAAAGATCATTGCTCTTAAGTATTTTACAAACCTGGTAGCCATCCATTCCCGGCATCACTATGTCTAATAATATGAGGTCCGGCTTGTTTCTTGAGAATGCAATTTCCATTGCTTCATCCCCATTACTGGCCGTAACAGTGTTGTAGCGCGATAGAGCTTCCTGAAGAATTTCCAGATTAACTGCTGAATCATCTACCAATAATATGGTCGGGTCGAGCTGAGTCATTAAAATACCTAATAAATGTAACTATTGGTTTAATTACGTAAAAAATGAGTTAAAGTTGTATTTTATTACAATTACTACTCATATGCCTAGGCCTGAGTTGATAAGATTTTCAAGTTACTCTTTTCTTTAAAAAAATGCAGTTAGTTTAAGGTTTAAACGTCGTGATGTAAGGTAATTCGGAACCGCATACTGACGGTTATGTATGTCTCTTACCCAAAAATACGAGATGGTATTGTTGATGTCAAACAAATTAAAGACCTCAAGACCAATCCAGCAATCTTTGACGAGTGTATTGTTTTTATTGAGCCACTTTGTTAAATCTTTAGAAAATCCAATATCAACACGTCTGTAGGCCGGCATTCGGTGTGTTGCCATATAGCGTGGCGACTGTGGTGGTCCGAATGGTAAACCCGACGCATATAAAAAGTTAAGGTTAACTCTAAAGCTCGGATTGTTCGGCAGGTAGTCCTGAAAGAATAGGGAAAACGAAAAGCGTTGGTCCGATGGACGAGGTATATATCCGGGATATATGATCGTTTCATTGCCCTCTTCATCTGTTTCAATGTAATAATCATCAAGAATATCCTCTTCTGTCTTCATAAGTGACAGGTTAGCCCATGACTCAACACCAGGAACAAATTCACCATGCAGTTTAAAGTCAATACCGGTGGCATATCCCTTAGCATTGTTTTCACCCGCATAACGCACCCTTACATTGTCAACCTGGTAGGGATTCAGATCTGTCAGGTGTTTGTAATACGCTTCACTGGTAAACTTAAACTGACGATCCATAGCCTCGAAGATCCGGTCTATTCCGGCAACAAACTGAACGGATTTTTGTGCCTTTATATTTTCATTGATACTACCATCCGGTCGTCTCATTTCCCGGTAAAAAGGGCTTTGGTAATAAATACCTCCAGCCAGTCGATAGCGTGTTGTTTTAGTTATATCTGGATAAAACAAAAAGTTAATACGCGGGCTGATGAGAAACTCATCATTAAAGTCCCAGTAGTTCGTTCTGATACCGGCATTGACAAGAATAAAACCATTGTTAGTGTTGATGCGGAATTCATCCTGCAGGTATGCGGTAACCCGGTTGCTCGATGTTTCGGCATCGGCATTGTAAGAGTAAACAAACTTCACTTCCTTATCGGAGTAAGGGAGAGAGTATCCTGCCGAATCACGCATCTCCCATTCGTTGATGTAATCTTTAAAATACTCGTGCTGATATTTAACCTGCCACGAAAGGAGGTGTTTATTAAGTTGATGTTTACCCTGTAATGCCATGTTTTGAATAACACCCAATAGGTCATTACGTGCATGTTCAATGTTGGTGCCTACACCAATATTCTGAATGCCGTCCTCTTGCGGGTTAGGAGTTGAGCCATCCAGGTTTTCAATGTTTTGTAACCAGTATTGACCTTGTATATCATAGGTCTCTTCTTCATAGGTCCTGTAACCCATGGCTGTAAGCTTGTACTGATTGTTACTATTAGGCATAAACTTCAAGGAGATGGCTCCCAGGCCGGTTTGAAATAAATCCTTTTCCTGGCCTTCAAAGTAGATTTTAAGCTTTTTAGCTTCGTTGATCGTTCCGAATGATGTTTCCCGGTCAACCGGTTCAAAACTGTAATTATTCTGTGAGTAATAACCCAGTGCTTCAAGTGACCATTTTTCTGAGAGTTGGTAGGTCAAAAAGGTTTGAACATCAAAAAAGCTGGGGTTGTAATCTCCACTCACATCAAGCGTACCCAGAAGATATTGATTGGTTTTATAACGCACCCCTGTGATGGCTGTAAATTTGTTGTTTTTTGATTTTCCCTCAATATGACCAGATGCTCCTAAGAGACTGGCACTCACACTTCCGCTTAATTCCGTCGGTTTTTTATATCTGACATCAAGTACCGATGACATTTTATCACCATACTGGGCTTCAAAACCTCCCGGTGAAAACTTAATTGAAGAAATGAGGTTGGGGTTAATGAAGCTGAGACCTTCCTGCTGACCTGAGCGAATTAAAAAAGGCCGATAGATTTCAATGTCATTAACATACACAAGGTTTTCATCGTAATTACCACCGCGCACCCGATATTGTGAGCTTAGCTCGTTATTGGATGAAACGCCCATCTGGCTTTTAACAAGGCCTTCAATATTGCCACCGCCGGCATCGGGTAGTCGGTTGGTTAACTTAGGGTCTATCTTATTAAATGATTGATCGGTGATTCGTCCTTCAACATCTACCTGGCCAATACTTTCTTCTTTTTGTGAAAGTTCAACAAGCAGGTTTTTGCTCTGCTGCTCATTCCTGATCTCAATTGTTTTAGTGCGGTATCCAATTGATGAAACCTGGATCTCAAATGGCAGGGGTTGAGAAGTTCTGAACGAGAAGCGCCCTTTTTCATCGCTTACACCACCCTCGCTGCCATTAACAACAGTAATATTAGCGAATGGGATTGTTTTTTTAAGACTGTCTTTTACAGTACCTTCGATTAAAATTCTCTCCTGGGCAACTGAATGCCATCCAAGGCATAAGAGAATAATGGTGTATAATAGATTTAAATTGCTTTTCACGATATTGAGCTGCTGTTTTAGCTTAGTTAATTGAATGTTGATGATTATTCAGGCACTTTAAATGTGCCAAATAATGCACGTAAAAATAGAAAGGAATTATGTATCTGAAAAATTCAATGTAAATACTAAAAACCTTTTGTTAAGAGTAAACGAAAACAATTGATTTTTCGTATCTTTAAGCTATGGAGACTAAGATAATTGATAACCATCCTACCCTTAAAAACAGTGATGAGCGATTCCAAAAAATTCTACAATCTTTGGTTGATTCATTTCAAATAGAAGGGATACATTTTTCCGACGAAGAATTAAAAACGATTGTGGGGAGAGTAGAGGAGGAAATTAAAAAATAGCAGTAATAATTTCTGTCATGGGCTGATAGTTGTGATCTGCAGCAGCCTGTACTGCAATGATGTACTCTTTAAACTGTCGCTGGGTTATTTTGTAGAATCCTAAAAAATCATAGCCTTGCTTTACAGCCATCATGTTTGCCAAAACTCTGGCGACCCGTCCATTAGCTTCTCTGAAAGGATGAATAAACAGCAGTTCAGCATGTACTTTCGCAATGTCTTTGATTAATTCTGTTTTATTATTGTAATAATTAGGAAGCTGAAACATGATGTTTTCATCAAAATCATGACATATCCGCGGTAAAAATTTGGCTGTTGGAAACAGGAACCCGCCTTTTGTCATATTAACAGTCCTGAACTGACCGGCAAAGTCATAAAGTGTCTTTAATGAAAGATGATGTATCCGCTTGATATACGAAAAATCAAAATGAGTTTGTGTTGTTAATTCTTCAAGAAGTTGATACTGGGCTTTTAAAAAGCCTTCAAATTCAACTTTGTGAATGGCTTCAATGCTTGAAATTCCCAATAAATTAGGAAGAACATCATGCTGGCCATTATCGCCCGGTATATCATATTTTGAATGTAGATACGGCATTAACACAAAAAATATAAAAGTTGGGTTAGTCAAATTAGCCTTAAAAAAAACAATTGGCAAGTGATAAGTTGGGTTCGAGATTAAATTTTATACCTCAGAACACTGATAAATAGAAAATTCTGAATGAAAAGCATGATGTGATAGTGGTTTGTTTCGACCTGTTCGTTTGTTGTAATGTGCTGTTTATAAGTGGTATTTCCTATTGCTTTTCTGAAAAACTGATTGACTTCGTTGTATTTTATAGCATTGGAACACGACTCTGTAAAAATTATGACTTATTGATCAATTTCCAGCTTCGCTCAGAGGCATGTAGTTAAAATGCATTCTATTCTATATTTGGTATAAAAGTCATATTGGCTTTGATTAAGAATGATTTTATCTTTACAAACCTCATATGGTATAACATCGAATAAAAAAACGTTTCAATGAATAAAGTACTGATCATGTTGGCTGTTCCGCGTCAGCAGTTTGAAGAAATACTTCCCGGCTGGGAAATTATCTATCCTGAAGATGAATCATTTACTCGTGAAGAGTTGATCGATAAGGTTGCAGATGTTGATGCGATTGTGACTGTTTATGGAAATAAACTAAGTAATGATGTAATTGACGCAGCACCTGGTTTGAAGATTATAGCCAATTTTGGTGCAGGCTATGATAATATAGACATGGAGCATGTTACACGAAAAGGAATTGTGGTCACCAATAGTCCCGATCCGGTAACAGAACCGACAGCTGAATTAGCCATGGGGTTAATGATTGGTACTGCGCGACGAATGGGTGAGATGAATAATATTCTTAAAAACAAAGAAGAGTTGAAGTGGGGTGTAATGCGCAACCTGAGTACAACACTGGTTGGAAAACAACTGGGTATTATTGGGATGGGAGCTATTGGGAAAGCTTTGGCACGACGAGCCGTAGCATCAGGTATGTCAGTGGTGTATCACAATAGAAACAAGGTGAGTGCTGATGATGAAAAACGCTTGAATGCCCGCTATGTTTCCCAGAAGGAGTTACTCAAGACATCTGACGTTGTTTCGCTAAATATGCCTTTAACCGCTCAAACAAAAGGACTTATTGGAAAAGAACAATTTCAGTTAATGAAGCCCGAAGCTTTCCTGATCAACACGGCTCGTGGACCTGTGGTGGATGAACAGGCGCTGGTTCTGGCGCTGCAGAATGGTGTTATTGCTGGTGCCGGACTTGATGTGTTTGATAACGAGCCAACTATTCCCGATGCCTTACGGGAAATGCCTAATGTGTTTTTAATGCCACATCTGGGCACGGCTACCCATGAAACACGTGGTGAGATGTCAGCTCTTGTGGCAGAAAATATTAAAGCCTTCTTTGAAGGAAAGGTTCCTCCTAATCAGGTGAGCTGATATATTGTTAGTGATGGAAGATAAAATTGTTACATTGCCTAAAGTATTGATATAGTGATTGAACAGATTGAGGTGAGGCTTCGGGAGTATGGTCGTGGTTTTCATTTGATAACAAATGAAGTTTTGTCGGCCATACCGCAATTACCAGAAACAGGCCTGTTAAATGTTTTTATTAAACATTCTTCGGCTGGCTTGTCCTTAAATGAAAATGCAGATTATACTGTACGTGAGGATTTTGAAACGGTCTTCAATAAGCTTGTGCCTGAGGATGATCCTGATTATAAGCATACTCTGGAGGGGTCTGATGATATGCCGGCGCATATTAAATCATCATTGCTTGGAGCGTCACTTACAATTCCCATATCAAACGGACGGTTGAACTTAGGTATCTGGCAAGGTATTTATCTTTGTGAATTCAGGAATTATGGGGGCTCTCGGAGCCTTGTGCTTACACTTTATTATTAAGAATGGTTACAAATTGTAACCGTTGATAAATGTCATTAGTAGAGGGTTTAGATATTTGTTACTTAGCGAACCGAAGCAAATAAGTAATAATATAAAACCAAATAAGCACAATGCAAAAGTTATTATTGTTAGGAGATGAGGCGATTGCTCAGGGAGCTATTGATGCCGGATTGTCAGGCGTTTATGCATACCCTGGAACGCCATCGACTGAAATTACTGAGTATATTCAGGATTCAAAGATTGCCAAAGAACGTAATATACATAGTAAGTGGTCGAGTAACGAGAAGACTGCAATGGAGTCGGCACTGGGTATGGCATATGCGGGTAAGCGTGCTATGACTTGTATGAAACACGTGGGATTGAATGTGGCTGCTGATGCATTCATTAATGCTGCTATTACAGGTGTTAACGGTGGTTTCGTAGTAGTTGCTGCTGATGATCCATCAATGCACTCAAGTCAGAATGAGCAGGATAGCCGTGTTTATGGTAAGTTCGCTATGATTCCTATTTTGGAGCCTGTTAACCAGCAGGAAGCTTACGATATGACATATGCTGCCTTTGAAATGTCAGAAAAGTTCAATGTGCCGGTAATGATCCGTATCACAACACGTTTAGCTCACTCCCGTGCAGGAGTTGTTCGCAAGCCTTTATTGGCAGAGCGTGAAGTAAGCCTGCCAAAGGACCCGACACAGTTTGTTCTTTTGCCATCTATCGCTCGTCGAAACTATAAGAAATTGATTGAGACACGTCCTGATCTTGAGAAAATCTCAATGGAATCACCATATAATACTTATACCGATGGTTCAGACCGTTCGATGGGTATTATAGCTTGTGGTATTGCGCACAACTATTTAATGGAGAATTTCCAGGGACGTGAGTTAAATAATCCTGTATTAAAGCTTTCCCAGTATCCAATGCCACGTAAGGATATCGAGCGCATGGTTGAAGAGTGTGACTCCATCCTTGTACTGGAAGACGGTTACCCGGTGATCGAAGAGTTGCTAAAGGGATACCAGGAAGCAGGTACACCTGTTAAAGGTCGTTTAGACGGTACTTTACCTCGTGACGGTGAGTTAACTCCAAATATTGTTGCCAATGCATTGGGATTCCCATTTGAAGAAGGTGCTGATGTACCCGAGCTGATGGTTGGTCGTCCGCCGGCAATGTGTAAAGGATGTGGTCACATCGATGCTTATAAAGCTTTGAATATTGCACTTGAATCATATGGACCGGGACGTGTATTCGCCGACATTGGTTGCTATACCTTAGGTGCATTGCCTCCTTACAATGCCGTTAACTCATGTGTTGATATGGGTGCTTCGATCACTATGGCCAAAGGTGCCGCCGATGCTGGTCTTGTGCCTGCTGTAGCTGTGATCGGTGACTCTACTTTTACACACTCTGGAATGACAGGTTTGCTGGATGCGGTTAACGAAGGAACACCTATCACGGTTATTGTGTCTGACAACTATACAACCGGAATGACCGGAGGACAGGATTCTCAGGCACTTGGTCACCTGGAGCAGATCATTGAAGGTATTGGTGTTGATCCTGAGCACATCAGGGTGTTTAAGCCAACGGCTGCCAACCTTGATGAAATGGTTAACATCATCAAAGAGGAGTTCGATTATCAGGGTGTATCGGTTATTATTCCGCGTCGTCAGTGTATTCAGACTTTACGAAATAAGAGCCTGGTATTAAAAGTTAAAGAGTTAGGATTGTAAAATAATAGTGCTTAGTACTCAGTGCACTGTGCACTAAGCATCGGGCACAATCTAAAAGATAATAAAATGAAATCAGATATAGTTTTAGCAGGTGTAGGCGGACAAGGTATTTTGTCTATCGCGGCAACAATTGGTATGGCTGCTGTGGATAAGGATTTACACCTGAAGCAAGCGGAGGTTCACGGTATGAGCCAGCGTGGCGGTGATGTTCAGTCACACCTTAGAGTAAGCAGTAACCCAATTTCTTCGGATTTGATACCAAGGGGTAAAGCAGATATTATTTTATCAGTGGAACCAATGGAGTCATTGCGTTACTTGCCTTATCTGTCTAAAAGCGGATGGTTGGTAACCAATACAACACCTTTTGTTAATATCCCGAATTATCCTGAGATGGAAGAGGTAATGGCAAAGGTTGCCGAACAACCAAATCATATTGCAATTGATGCTGATAAGATCGCTGCCGAGGTAGCTACAAAGCGTTCATCCAATATTGTTATGTTAGGCGCGGCTTCTCCATTTATTGACATCGAATTCAGTGCATTGGAAGAAGGTTTGCGTAAGATTTTCGGACGTAAAGGTGATGCTGTTGTTGAGTCTAATATAAATGCTTTACGCGCGGGACGTGCTGCTACAGAAGAGATTCTGGCAAGCCGGAATTAAGCTCACACAAATATTAACATATATAAACTGATAAGGAGGGTATCCATAAAAACGGATACCCTCTTTTTGGTAAATATCAGTTAATCTAAACTTGAAAATAGGCTAAGCAACCCACTCAAATCGATAGTTTTGACAGTATGTTGACCGGTCACTGGTATGAGCGCGGATTAGCAGGGCGGGCGTAAGGAGACACAGGTGAATGCGGAAGAAATCCCAAAGTGGTTGGTATCATAGTCTTCAGCATCATGCAGAATCCTTAAGTTTTTTACTACTGAGGCTCCATCTGCAGTGTTATTGTACCTAAATCAGTAGTTTGTCCCAACACAACATTAACATCGTTTATTTCCTGTTTTTCGTATTCATCTGCAGGCTCAATCTCCACTTCATAGCTGCCTTCTGCAATGCCCCTTAATAAAAACTCACCGTTTAAGGTATCACTAAATGTACCTATTGTATCATTCGAGGCTGAAATAGCAATAATGTATGATCTAACTGTTACCGGATCTATAACACCTTTAATACTGCCGCTGGTTGCTTCTGTAAATGTTCTGATAACTGGTTTAAGAGAATAGGTTCCGTTTCCCTTTTCAACAATTGATCGCCCCGCATCAAAATCAATCCAGATTTTATAAGTAACACCTTCGACTAATTCTGCATTAATGTTAAACTTTAAGCCCGATTGTTGTCCTGATGGAGTCTTTAAAGGATAGCTTGTACCTTCTTTTACTAATGTATTGTCATCCCCTAATAATAAACGCATCTGTGATATTTGTCCGGCAGGAAGGCCTTCTCCTGCAATAAGGGTATCATTACCATTAGTCAGCTCAAGAAGATCGTAAACTCCATCTTCTGTACTTAAAGTTTGCCAACCTTCTTCATCCTCAGAGGAGGTGTTTATTCTCACTTCTTCAACGTCAATCCAAACATTGTCGTACTCAGCAGGGCTATCGGTTAAGCGCACTTCCATGCTCGACATTTTATCATTATTATCATCATCCTTACACCCCACAAAAATAACTAACAAACACAGCATTAATCCAACTACTAATCGCATAACATAACTATTTAAGATTCAACATTATTATAAGTGACTACCATAAAAATACATGTCTTTATTGCCAATGTCCAGTTTAAAAAACCTTACAGAGAGATTATAATACATCTTTTTTTCATGCGCCGCTTTCATTGCATGATTGCATCTGGCTTTTGACGTTCATTCATCAAGTCTGAAAGGAGGTTCATCAGGTTGAATGTTGTATTAATCATATTCGCTTTAAATAGCCAAACTAACGGGGGAGTTTATGCGTAGAGACACTGTTTGAAAAAAGGAAAACGAGTACAAACAACCTTACACATATTTTTGATGAATAGCGTTTTTAAGTGTTTTGTGTTTATAACACTATTAAGTCTTACCACATATCTTCGTGCACAAGAGATATGTAACAATGGAATTGATGATGATGGCGATGGATTAGTAGATATATTCGACCCCGATTGTACAGATAATGTCGGTAATGAATATTTCTATTTTGGACAGCCGGTACCCACCTGCCGCGAGAAACCACCAGTATTGGATAAATATACTCTTGAGTTGAAATACCGTTCAGAAACAGGATATGGCCTGGATCAGCGATGCGGTGTTTTTGTTGGCGATCTGGATGGCGATGGCGTACCTGAATTAGTTGGTAAGGATGGTGCTAAGAATAGCGGAACCAATAATATCCGTGTGTTTAACGGTATTGATGGTACTCACCTGGTGAGTTATAATTCTACGAATCACCATTACTCACAGGTCGTTATAGCTAACCTTGGAACGGCACAAAGCTATCAGGGATGTATTTTCTTTGTTGACGGAAGTGCTAAAGTCGTGAGATTGGATTATACGAAGACCGACAATGGAGACGGAACCTTTTCACATGCTTTGACACAAGGAGCCATTTCAACGCAGTCTGCTCATAGCAGTGAAGCGAGTCCGCAGATTGCCGACTTCGATATGGATGGATCACCTGAAATTTATGTTGGAAACTATATTTACGATGCGGCCACACTCAGCTATTATGGAGGTGACGCTAGTCATAACCAGGGATGCAACAATGTAAATGATGCATGGGCATTTGCCTATGATGTATTTAAATCAGGCGATGTTATTCCGGGTACAAGCAATACATTTGGTCCAGAAGCAGATGGTCTGGAGCTTATTGCCGGTAACAAGATTTACACAGTTGATTTAACTGCAGCACCTGCTAATGTTTTACAGGAAGCGGTAGTTGTTGATATTGATGGTTTTACTAATCCCTTAACCTCCGACAACGCGGATGGTTTTACAAGTATTGGAGATGTTGATAACAACGGAAAAATCGATGTAATCGTGTCTGCCGCTGAGGGTGATCCGATGGTATATGTATATGATCCATATACTGCCCAGCAGCTAGGTACAAGTTTTGTCGTACGTTCTGGGTCTGTAGGTTCAAAGTCTTCAGCTCGTGCAGGACGTTGTAATGTGGCAGATTTCGATAATGATGGTTTTGTTGAGATCGGCCTGGCAGGTTTGCATACTTATGTGGTTATCGAATATAACCAAAGTCTTAATACCCTTGAAACCAAGTGGAGAAAAGATGGAGATGGCAGTAATGATGGCACGCAGATCTATGACGCGTCCCAAATGACCGGTAGTACACTCTTTGACTTTGAGGGTGATGGAAATGCTGAGGTAGTTTATTCCGATGAGCATAATTTATACATATGGAGAGGTAGTGATGGAACAGAACTGGCTAAAGTAACTTCAGGATCCGGTACCCGTACTGATTATCCACTGGTAGCTGATGCCGATGACGACGGACAGGCTGAGATTATTATTTCTGCTCAATCAAACGCAGGTTCAGGTAATAGTGGTGGTGATGATTATATAGCTGTTTATCGCTCGAAAGATGCTCCCTGGGTGGCGGCGCGTGAAACATGGAACCAGCATGGTTATATTGTAACCAATGTGGGGGCTGACCTGATCATTCCACAAACACAACAGGAGATAGTACTCCCTGTTGAAGGTGTTAACTATAACTTCCTGGAAAAATATAACCAGGCCTTTAACGGGTTCCTGGTTCAAACGACTTTCCTGACCCAGGATGCTGAGCCTACTTTTGCAGTGGGTGACCTGACAACAGAGAATGTAACCATTAATGTCGATGAATGTGTGTCGGTTAAAGAAATTACATTTACCGTAACACTTGAAAATAATGGAGACTGGAAAACTCCCCGCAACACACCAATCGCTGTTTTTGACGGAGACCCCTATGAGGAGCTGGCAACCTACCTTGGAACTTTCTATACCAGTCAGAACGTAGAGGTTGGATCTTCCATCGATGAAACATATACGGTCACCGATCCAAATGCTGATGGTGATCTTGACCTGTATGTACTAGCCAATCATTACGAGGAGAGCCTGGCAGTCGGCGAAACCTTGAGTGCCACACTCGAAAAAAATAACTCACCAACACTTGAATGTAACTATGTTAATAATGTTGGATTCATTGTGAGCATACGTAACTGTGAGATCACCAATGCACCACAGATTGATTTAGACAGAGATAATAGTGAAGGAACAGATGGACGCGATTATACGGTGGCTTTTGCGATCAAAGAAAGTGCCGATGACGTATTGATTCCTGTTGCTATTTCTGATACTGATAATTTAATCGCTGATGAGGACGGAGCGACGATTCAAAGTGCCAGCATTGTTTTGACAAATCGTCCGGATGGGTCTTTTGAATCAATTAGCCACCCCAATGAAGGAGCAACAGTTGGAGGAATAACAATAACTAAAGAGGCAAGCGGTGATATTACCCTGACGGGTTCAGGTACTCTGGCTGAATATGAGAATATTATTAAAGCGATTACCTATCAGAATACCAAGTTGACAGGTATCAACCAGGAAAACAGGATCATTAATGTTACTGTTGAAGATCCAGATGGTAATAGCAGTAATACTGCTGTTGCCACCATCTTACTAAAAGTAAAGCCAAATCTTGATCTGGATTCAGATGACTCATCTGTTACAGGACGCGACTATGTATCTTCTTTTACAGAGAATACTGCAGGCACGGCGCTCGGAGATGTTGATGTGATCATTAATAGCGATGGAAGTATAGACTTGCAGAGTGTCACATTTGAACTGACCAATCCGCTTGATGCATCAAAAGATCTATTGCAGGTCAATGGTAGTTTACCGGCAGGTATTAGTGTGTCAATCGAATACGAGAATGGTATTAATATACTGGAACTGTCAGGAGCAGCTTCTGCTGCCGATTATCAAACTGCCATTCATCAGGTTGAATACCTTAATACATCTGATAATCCAACTTCAACAGATAGGATAATTGAGGTGAAGGTGAACGATGGTTTCCTTGAAAGTCTCGTTGCACAGACAAGCATTTCAATTGTACCCGTAAACGATGCACCTGTAATTGAAGGACCAGCGACGGCTGTTGAATATCAGATAGCAGACCCTGCAGTCAGCATGATGTCTAATGCTGATATTAGTGATGCAGATGATTTAAATATGGTATCGGCAAAAATTGAGATCACAAGCAATTTTGAGTCAGGTGCTGATGTGTTATCAGAAACTTATACAGGGGCATTGGTTATTGATGACGCAACGCCCGGTGAATTGAATATTTCGGGTGATGCATCAATTAGTGAGTATGAAACGCTTTTAAACTCACTTACTTTTGTCACTACAGGTAGTGTCGGTGTCAGAGAGATAAGTATCACTGTTAACGACGGCGATGATAATAGTTTAGTATATAACAGAACCATCGTTGTTGGAACAGCGGCAAATGATGCTCCCGTTGCAGCAGATGATAATTACATTGTTGATGAAGGAGTGGAATTAAACATTAGTGCTGCCCTTGGTCTGATGCGTAATGACGAGGACTTTGATATCGGTGTTATTCCTGGTGAAGAAATTACTGTAACAGCGGTTGACGCTGCTACACATGGAACATTGGTTTGGTCAGCAGACGGATCTTTTGTCTACACACAAAGTGGCGATGGTTCATTGGGTGCTGGAGAATCACTGGTTGAAACACTTAACTATACCATTACAGATGATGGTGGTCTAACGGACTCAGGAGTCTTAACCATTACTATCAATGGTGTTAACAATGATCCTGTCGCCAATGATGATGATCATAATGTTGATGAGAATGCTTCCATCACTGTCAATGCGGCAAGTGGACTAATTGCCAATGATACAGATGTTAATACGCCAAATGATGTATTACTGGTACAAACAGTAGAGGGCACATCAACAGGTAATAATGTTGGGACATACGGAACATTGGTATGGAGTGCTTTGGGAGATTTTACCTATACACCAGATAATTCAAACCCATTAGTAAGCCAGTTGGTTGCGGGAGAAAGTGTTGTTGAAACATTTTCATATACCATGCACGATGGTAACGGGGGAACTGCATCTGCTACTTTATCCCTCACAATAGATGGAGAGAATGATGCACCAATTATTAGTGCTACTGATCTTAGCTTAGAAGAAGGTGTTACGGACGTTCAGATTGTTACTGCAACGGATGAGGATGCGAATGAAACTAAAGAATTCTCTGTATCAGGTATTGATGCTGATGATTTTGATATTGATCCTTCAACAGGTGAGTTGACCTTTAAAAATACCACTGATTATGAAAACCCGACTGATGATGATAGTAATAATATTTATAACATCACGGTAACGGTTAAGGATAAATCGGGTCTGACGGATTCAAAAGATATTGCTATTTCTGTAACTAACATAATAGACGCGCTGACAGTCCAATTTACCGCAGCGTCTTATACAGATGCTGAGAATACAGGCGGTGATATCCCTGTAGTGACGGCAGGAGGAGAGGTGCTGCCGGTCGATGTTACTGTTAATGCGACAATTACCGGTGGTACTGCAAGTCTGACTGATGACTATACATTTACAACACTTGTAACTATTCCGGCCGGTGATTACACAACACCTAAGAATATTGCACTAAGTCTGGCAATTGTTGATGAAACTTTAGCAGAAAATGATGAGACAATCACTTTTGAATTGTCAGGGCAGTCTGCAGGTGTTAGTCTTGGCGCTCAAACAACAACGACCTATACGATCCAGAATGATGACACCCCTTCTGTAACATTAAGTTTGGCAGATTCGCCAATCATTGAGAACGGAGGTGTTGCAACGATCACAGCCACAACTGATATTCTCAGTGTCCATGATATAGTTGTTAACCTGATCAATACAGGTACAGCCACTATCATCAGTGACTATACAATGGCTGGCTCAATAACTATCCCGGCAGGTCAGACACAGGCGTCTGTTCCTTTGACAGCTGTTCAGGATGCACTGGATGAAAACAATGAAACGGTTATTACTGATATATCAACAGTTACCAATGGTGCTGAGAATGGAACACAGCAGGTAGCAACGACCATCATAGACGATGATAACGCTCCAAACGCAACATTATCAGTTAATAACGCGAGTATAGCTGAGAACGGAGGTGTAGCCACTGTTACAGCGGAGATCGATGCGCCGTCGGCCTTGCCGGTGACCGTCACCCTGGCATACTCGGGTACAGCGAGCTTGGGCGGTACCGATGCCACAACGGCAGCAGGCAGCAATGCCAATTCTGCCACTGAGATCGTGATACCTGCCGGTTCAATAAGCGGTACGGTGACCATCACAGCTGTTCAGGATGCGCTCGATGAAGATGATGAAACTGTCATAGTTGATATTGCCTCGGTGGACAATGCCATAGAAGCAAGTGCCCAGCAGGTAACAACGACCATCACTGACGATGATAACGCTCCAAACGTAACATTATCAGTTAATAACGCGAGTATAGCTGAGAACGGCGGTGTAGCCACTGTTACAGCGGAGATCGATGCACCGTCGGCCTTGCCGGTGACCGTCACCCTGGTTTATTCAGGTACAGCGAGCTTGGGCGGTACCGATGCCACAACAGCAGCAGGCAGCAATGCCAATTCTGCCACTGAGATCGTGATACCTGCCGGTTCAACAAGCGGTACGGTGACCATCACAGCTGTTCAGGATGCATTGGATGAAGATGATGAAACTGTCATAGTTGATATTGCCTCGGTGGACAATGCCATAGAAGCAAGTGCCCAGCAGGTAACAACGACCATCATAGATGA